>CAISJE010000113.1 GCA_903885635.1 uncultured bacterium | reverse complement strand
ATTATTTTTTTGATATAATATGAATATGCAAAAAACTGATGAAGAAATTTTAATTGAGCTTACTTGGTCTAAAGTTATGAACCAAGAAAAAAAACCATTCGGATTTATTTTTCCTAAAATTATGTTGGAACGCTTATATAAAAAATATGGTGAAAAGAATATGGGAACAGTTGTAATCCTTGACAAAAAGCTAGACCACGCAATTGATATTATTCTTAATAGTTTTCCCATATTTTATGATGAAAAATCAAAAGACCAAACGGTAATAACAGCTTATTCTAAAAAAGAAGTTATACAGTATTTTAATCCCAAAATAGATAAAAAAACAAGGTGTAAATACAAGTGGGTACGTGTTTAAAGCCCCTTAATATGCCTCCTGCGAGGTGTGGTTTTTTCTATTTGCATAAAAAAAGCCCCCACTCCTAAGAGCAGGGGTTACAGAATAACTGAAAACGAGCAGTTAGTATCAAACGCCTTTGAATTTATCCAAAGGGAAATTTTTACCCGGACACTTCGTAGCATAAACTTCACGATGTCCGATTGTTTTAGTATTTTTATAGAGGGACTTCACATATTTTATTGCTTCAACTCCAGCTTTAAATTGTACATCGTTCATCTTTTCAATTTCAAAATTACCCTCAAAACAGATCCCGACAGAAATAGAATTATAATTAGGGCAATGACTTCCGACTTTATCAATAGGACGACCTTGAAATACTTGACCGTTTTTCCTGATATACAGATTATAACCAATTCCAGCCCAGCCGTTCTTTAAATGTTCAGCGTGGATGCTCTCAACATCCCCATCACCAGCCCGATGATGCAAGATTATAAAATCAGTTTTCTTGCGTGTAATAAGGGCTTGTGCAAATTTAAAAGCCTCTTTAATAATATTCATAAATTCTCCTATACTTCTATTTTGGACATCTCAATAGGTCAAAAATCTTATCAATGCTATCTTTAACATCTGTGTACTGTTCTTTGATGCTTTCTTTCATTTCCTGATACTGTTTGATAACAACAAATTTATTTTCGGCATCTTCCAAAATCTCACGATGTTTTTTTTCGAGTTGTTCGGGGGTTACAAAAATTCTGTTTTGAATTAAAAACATTACCAAAACAATAATTATCGGCGACCACTGTATTAATAATTTGTCCACTATTTTTTAACCTCGCTCTTTTGTCTTTTCTTCCCCTTAAATAGGGTGATGTTTGTCGGCTTTGCCACTGGTATTACTTTCAACTTTCTACCTCCTTATAAATTTCGTTCATATTAAAATACTTTGGTTTATTTCTAAACCATTTTTTCGCAAGCCAAGACAGCCAGCCAACGTTCAGGTGAACGCCTAAATACATTGTATAGACCCAAAATGATGGGATTCTCAATGCCTCCATCATCCTTTTAAATCTTGCGTTTGTTTCCCAAAAAGTAGTCGGTAAAACTTCCAAAAATTCAGGAGGAATGTCTGTGCAAACTAAAATCCCCTTATTTTTAACAGTTTTATTTTTGACATATGCTCGCTTCATCAAGTCCAAGTAGGAAAGTTTGACAAGTATTTTTTGATGGTATCGGCATTCTAAATCGTGCCCGATAGCAGGACGAATGTCCCAGCTTGCCATTTTGCCCCCAAGAGGATAAGTGTAGCCGTCCGTTTCTTCATTTCTAGGAACTAAATAGATACTGCCGTCAGAATCCATAAAAAGCTGATTATGGCAAGTATGCCATTTGTTTGTCTGAATATCTTGTTCTGCCTCTGTTGTTCCTGTAATAAATCTGGAATAGGTCATTTTTTAGACCTTTTCCAACAAGCCAACTGCTGAAACTCTTACTTTGTCGAGAATGCCTGCGACCGCTTTATCGGCAATTTTGTCCACAAAATCAGGGGTAGAAAATCCGCAATAACCTTTAATTGCTGTTTCTGCAAGAGCGGTGATAGAATCAGCCGTAACATCTGCATTCATACCCTCTAATTGTGCAATAGCCATCTTTGCCAGTCTTTTTGCTTGCGATTTCAAAACCGCAATGATGATTTTTTGTTTCATTTTTTCAAACATAGTCTTTCCTTTCTAAAATTTCCACGTTATTCTAAACTCGAATTTGCCGTCCCAAAAGTAAGCCCAGCCACTTAGACGGTCTTTTATTTTTTTCCACATAAGAACCTCATTTTTTGTATTCTTTAGCATCTGTTCTTTGGACAGGGAAATAGTATTCAATCAGGTAACTTCCAGCATCAAAAGGGTGTCCCAAAAATTTGCTTTCCCGTTCAGACTTCAACTGGTGATGTGTCGGCGTATCAATATCGCTCGTGCCGGGCTTATATTTCAAATTGTGAATATTATATAAAAACCACTTACATTTTTTATCTACAAACAGATTTACTCCGCCACTTGCATTTTTAACCTTTGCATTGAAAGCGTGAACTCTGTTTTTAATCAACGGATTGAATTTTCTTAGGGCGAATTTTATCTTTTTGGGGTCGTATCCGTGAGCGATAAGAGCCTTACGCATAATAATATAATTCGTGTATTCGCTTGCTACGTTTCGGTTATCCCCAGAAGCATCCCCGTTGATTATAATGTCGCTTTCGTGATCTGGATAACGTCGAATAAATTCGGCAATAGTCTTTGATGTTGTCGTATTTTCGATTACAATTTCATCAAAGAAGAATGCACTTTTATCATCTTTATGTGCCAAAACCCAGCACATCGGGTCAACGTTGAAATCGCAAGTAATATGCAGAGGCACGTCTTTGTGATAGGTTAAAGCTCTAATATTTTCGTCGGTGAAGTTTTTAACAATCAGACCGCTTGCATAGTCGCCAAATTCTCCAAGTACATTTATTCTGAAATACTCTGGGTCATAATCGCCCTTGAGCGATTCGACGAAGTGTTCTGGTAAGTAAATGTTTTCAGAAGTCGGGGCAAAGATAATTCGATAATCTTTTTCTTTTTTCTCGACAAATCTTGTATAAATCCAGCCTTTATCTGGCTGTGGATTTGTGTGTCCAAAAAGTCTATATTTGAAATCTTCCCACTCTGGTTTTGCAGTCGCTCTCAATCGAGCTAGAACTTGTTTGAAAGAGGCATCCTTGACTTGCGACATTTCCTCGATTTCTGCCCAATGCAAGTTTAACGACTTTATTTTATCTGGGTCGTCCAGATCCTTAAATAAGATTTTTGAGCCATTGTTAAAAGTTATAATTTTATCGGTTTTATTATATTTATAATGCTTGCCTTTTTCATATCCGAAAGCCTCTAAATGGTTGAAATACTCAACCATAGTAGTATTTTTGAGTAATTCATATTCTTTTGCCCCGACCAAGCCTACGCATCCCGGATACTTCCGAGCTAAAAGAATTCCTAAAAGAGAACCGCACCAAGTTTTACCAGACCCATAACCGCCCTGATAAACTGCTATATCTCTCTTGTAATCGTGAGGCACTTCAAGAAATTGCTCTTGAGCCTTTAAGAGTTTGTATTTTGCCAAAATTTATTCTTTCAATTATTCCGCTAAGACCAGTAAAGGTCGCCAGCATCGCCTTTTTCGCCTTTGAGTGATGCTAACTAAAAAATCTGCTTCTGTCCCTGTGTTCCCTAAATCAAGCCAAATCTGGTAAATGCTTTTCCCTACGTCGCCCTTTTCTCCGGGCTCTCCTTCATCACCTTTTACTTGAGCAAAAGTTACGCCTACATCATTTGTCCAAGCCCCTATCGAAACATTAATGACGGGGTTGACGTGATCTATTACATCTATTAAATCCTCCGCCATATTAAGACCCTCCGATTTCAGGATAAATATACATCATTGGAGGATTTTTGAATTCTTGAGGGATAATAGTTTGTGCAAAATCTATCCCATTATTTATTTTTACGCCCCAATAATAAACTCCGTAACCACTTCCTTTGGATGTTAATTTTTCTGTGTCGGTAGAAGTTAAATTTACAGTAATAGAGCCTGTTGTTGAATTTGCGTATTCTTTTTCTATTAAGGCTTCGGCATCATTAAGATTCTTTTTTACATAAAAATGCACTGTGTAAGCCGACATATCTTGTGAGAAATTAAAAGTAAAAGAGGCTGTATCGCCCTGTCTCCCTTTGATAAGTAGTGAACTTTCGTCGATTGTAAATGCCATATTATCTCCTTACTTGTTTTTAAACCTCGTCAAATACTGTGCCTTAACCTCATCGTATAGATTAAAGAATGTGTCCGCATCCATTTCCTTATTCCAGCCGAAACTTTTATCCGCTTGATAAACCAAAAGAAGCTCTGGCGGAAAAACATTTTTTCTCAACACGTCGATTGCATAAGTGTTAAAAATTGAGAGCAAATCTCCGACCGCAGTGTTTATTTTTAAATAGCCAATGCTTGTTAAAATATATTCCTTTAATAATGCCTCTTTTTCAGCTTCTGCCTGTTGAGCTTTGAATTCTTCTGTTCCTGAAATATCAGTAATCCGTAATGGATTATATTCAAATTTATAACCATATCCTCGATTATAAATCGCCATTTGTTCCTCTGGAATGTCTTCAAATCCGTCAGCCTCTAACAAATTTTTGTCATTGCAGTAATTTAATATATTATCGTTCTTGTTTACCTCTGGGAAAATTAATCGCCCGTTTTCTACTTTTGCATACATTTTTATTCTCCTTATCTTAAAATATAACCATTGAATCTATAAGTTTCCTGTGCAGAGCCACCGCCTCCGCCCTCCCAAGAAGAACCATAGCAAGAACCTACTGCGATTTTGTCGCAGAACATTTTTGTCGGTAGAACTGTGTTTAACCCCATACGATCTCTCGGATTATACGGATATGTGCCAATAGATACATTATTCAAATAAAATGTTATTGTCGCAGTTGTCCCAACATAGTTGTAACCTTGCGTGTTACCCTCGTCAAAATCAGTAATATAAGTGGGTTGAGCTAATTGGATTGTGGCGTAAGTATGCCAGTTATTATAATTCACACTCCCAGTAGCATAACCAACGCCATAATTAAAAATCCCTGAATATCCATCAGTAATCGTATATCCGTTGACAGCTCCAGAGGTCATATTGGGTGTTGATTTTGAAAGTTTAAAAGGGTTTTTTTTGCCTGCTAATAATGATTTTATATCCATATTAAGCCCCTATTTGAACGTAAGAACCAATCCAAGTAGTTCCGCCGTCAAAACTCTCAAAGAATAATTGATTTCTTACGCCAGTTGTAGTTACTAAAGTCGGTACAAGTCCATATTTCCATTTAAAATAAGTCCCCACTGTCGGTAATGTGAGCGAAATACTGCTAGCCAGTGAAAAATCAAGCAAGCAATATCTATATTTTGATGAAGAACCGCTCGGCAATGATAAAGTACACGATGTCGTGATGCTTGCAGTGTGCATTCTATCTATTGTCAGGGTGAAATTTGCTATTACTGTTCCAAGTGAAATTACATCCTTTTCGGAAATTTTCGGAAAAAACAATAATTCTCTTGCTCCATCCGCTGTAAATTCAAAGAAACTAATATCGCCAGCCACAACGCTTCTATTTTGGTTATCCTGTAAAATTAAGGTTGTAGCATTATGCGTGATTGTTCTTGTAGTCGCCCATCTAACAATAGCAATACCCTTTGTCCATCCTGAAATAACAGTGAGGGCTTCTGTTCCGCCTGCGACAAAAGAATTTGTTTGTCCAGTTAATTGCAAATTCCCAGTATCACTGGTTATATACACTGGATTATTTGTAAGCAGTCTTGCATTAGTTGTATTCGCAAGCGTTTCCACTGCATTTACAGCATCTTTTAGCGTGGCAAAATTTTCATTTAATGGGGTTGCATTGGCTAATTCGCCGTCTACAAGTTCATTTAGAGTGTTTACAGGCATAATTTATCTCCCTTTTTTCTTTTCTTCAAATTTCTGCATAGCTTTTTTATAAGCCTCTTTTCTGATTTCTTTTATTGCCGAACCAAATATTTTATTTGCATCGAGTTTGTTTCGGCTTATTTCATTTGTTATATGCTTAATCTGGGCTTTGTCTTTGCTCTTGATTGCGTTCATATAAAGCTCTCTGCCCTTATAGAAGTTCATCCCTTTGCTTGTAGGAGCAAAGAATTCATAGCCGTTCAAATCTTTTTTTGGGTTTGTTACTCCGCTAAAAGAATATGGCAAGAATGATTTTGCGACTTCTCCGCTCATTGCTCCAACTCTGTCAAGCCCCTTTTTATCTTTTAGGTTAGGATTATCAAAACCGCTTAAACTTCTTCCTGTGAACGCCTGTGAAGTGATTTGCATAATTGGTGAAGCCTTGCCTCCGAGTTTTTCAAGAGGTTTTTCTACCAGCTCCGGGACTTCTCTAAATTGTTTACCTAAACGCCAGTAACGCTCTGTACCGTCTTTGTTTCTACCCAAGAATACATAAGTTTTGCAACCCTCAACATTTCCCATCAAAGAATAATCTTGAGGGGTCATTTTTTCTGGGTAAAGGTCTGGATTTTCTTCCTTATCTTTTTGTCTGTTTACTGCATTTAAAGCGTTCGCATACAGAGTATAATTTACAAAAGCTCTCGTCCAGAATTTTCTTGCAACTTTGCCTCTAATTCCAGCAGATACAACATCATCGGTAATTGACCCGATACCCCATTGGCGACCTACATCACGGGCTTTTTCCCAAAAAGCGTTTTCTTTCGCTCTTGCATTTATAAATCTTTGCCCTTTTTCGCTGGATAATATCCCCAAAAAGTGTCTAGTAGTTGAAATAAACCAGTCAGGAGATAACATAACTCTTTGCGACCAACGTCTTACAGAGGGCTTAAAGCCCAAGTTTTCCCAGACTTGACCGCCATAGTTGTCATTTACCCACTGTCCGATTTCTTTTCTTACGTCGTCAGATATTTTTCCGTTTTGAGAATATTTCTCAATTAAATTTTCATAAGTTGTAAGTTTAAATTGGTTATGCAAATAATCCCAAAGAACTTTATTATTCAAACTTTGCCCCTTGCTCAACAATTTTGCAGGCAAGCTGATAAGTTTACCAAGAAAAGGTATTTTTTCGAGCTTACTAGCAGAGTTTTCCAGCATTTCTTCAACAAGTTTTCTATGAATATCTAGTGTAGCTCCGATTTGAACCCCGTCATCAATAGCCCTTTTGGTAAGTGCATCTTTTTTATAAATTTCCCAGTCGTTATTTTTTACCGCATTAAAGATTTTTGCAGGGTTTAAAATTCCGCCTAAATCCTTTATACCTAAACTTGCCAAAGCACTTTCAGATAATGCCATCCCGTGAAATCCGCTAAAACCAAGCTCAAACTGTTTCATAATTGAATTTGTGTTATCTAGTAATTTCATTGCAGGGTGAGTATTTTCTGGAGTTTCAAAGACTGTCAAAAGAGAATCTGCAATGTCTGGGTGAACCTTTACAGCAGTTTTAAACATTTGAACGGTTTTTTCTTCAAGAACACTTTTGGCATTTTGCCAATCAAAGTTTTCAGGCAAGAGCTTTTTAAACGTTTCACTATCTGCCATCTTTGACAATACTTCCGCTGTCGCATTAGGAGCTATTTCGGCTGTCATTTTTGGATCATTAAATAAGTACCCGAATAATTCGGCAATTAATTCAGAGGGCTTTCTTGCATAAGCTCCTTGTCTTTGTTTCGATAGAGCATTTATTCTTTCTTCGTTAAGCTCCAAGAGCTCTTTTCTATGTCTATTTACAAAATCACTTCCAAGATTCAAGGCTTTATCGATTGAATGACCTATCTCGTGGGCAAGAGTTTTGTTGCTAAACCAACGCTGTAAGCTAATTTCTTTTATTTGATGAACTTTTCTGCCTACAACTTCAAAACCGCTCTTATAAACGCCTGCATTTTTACCTCTTGGGCTTAATCTTCTGCCCACTGCAACGCCCATCTCTGCAAGAATATTTTGCAATTTTGGGGTCATAACTTCGCCTACGTTTGAATCAATCGGCGATACGATAGTTTTATTGATTGCCGGGTGATTAATTGTAACCCAATCGGATGGAGCTTTACTCGCTGGTAACACCAAAGGAGTGCCATTCGCAGTCTTCAATCCTTTTACAAAATCAGCCAAAGACTTATCAACAGTAGCTTTAATTAAGCTATCTGATTGAATTTTAAGCAATTCAGCATAATCAAGAGTTTTGGGCTTTAATTTTATTATCTCGCCGTTGCTTGCCTCAAATCCATCAATACCTTTAAGTAAAGTATCGATTGTTCTTTCTTTTGCAAATCTTGAACGGGTAGAAAAATAATTTGTAACAAGGGATTTTTGCTTTTTATCAACTTCCCAAATATGAGTAATATAATTTTCTATTTCTTGCTTTGATACTTCTCTGTCATCGGCTTGCACTGATTGATATTCTTTCCAGTGTTTCTCGAATTTTTCAGAGAGAGTGTCGGCAACTTCTGTAAGCTCTTTTTTGAGTTCAGGAGTTAAAGAATCCCAAGTCTTTTTTAAATCAGGTCTATTCAGATTTTCTGGCAATCCTGTTCTCTCTCTTAAGAATGGCATTATTTCACGGATATTTTTATCCTTTAAACCAGTATCTTTAGAGATTTTTCTTGTTAAATTAATAAATTCAGTAATGTCTTTATTTACATCAAAACGGCGTTGCTCAATTTCCGCAGTCCATCTTCTTACTGCGTGTTTTACAACTGGGATATAACTTTGGGCACTTTCGAGGTTTTGTGTCTTTTCATTTTTTACTTGTTTTGTATGCTGGAGCTTTAAAGAGCTTATGTTATCCAGCTTATTACGGGGCTCTGCATAGTGCCCCTCACTTGTTTTATCAAAATGTTTTTTCCCAAAGTCAGTTACAGCATTTTCAGAATCTAATAAGTTGTTACTATTTCTGGCAACATTCCGCTCGATTTCAATTCCTTGATTGCCACTATTAGAGAATCCCCTTGATTCATCAATGGGTTTTTTTGCCTCAATTTGTCGGCTTTCTTCCAAATCATATTCATTATTGGCTCTCGAATTTTCAGAAGTTCCGCTTCCGAGTTCACCTCTATTATTTTGTCCATTGAAAACATCCTTTATTTGAGCATCATTATAACCCAATTTTTTGAACATTTCAATAGCGGTATCATAATCGTTTGAAGTGTGGACTTTGCCTTTTAATTCTGGTCTTTTTTCGAGGAATTTATCTTTAAAAATAGAAGCATTATCATCCACAGCATCCCAAATAATCTGTTTGTCTGGATGTTGTGCAACCAAATCATCAATCAATTTTGACCCGATACCCTTTTCGCCACTGGTATTTTTAACATACTCAATAGAAACTTTGTTATCATCGCCAAGTGTTTCTAAATATCCTTGCTCTTTGCCATTTTTATAAAGAACGGCTTTGTCGTGAGGGTTTTCTTCATTCTTAGCAACAGATTCATATTGATATTCATCTTTTGGAGCGTTTTGTTCGTAGCCGTCAAGTAAACTATTTTTCTCTGGGAGAATATTCTGCTCCATATCAAAATTCAAAGATAATTGCTTGAATTCTGGCATTTGTCTTATTTCATCGCCAGTCATTTCAGGTAAATTTTGTTCAGCTCTTTGTCTGTTGAGTTCCGCTACTTGCTCTTTTAGCCTTTGTAATCCAGCTTGATTGTCGATTTCTGCTTGTCGCATAGTTTCATCTGTTTTAATCTTACCAAGTTGCTCACTAATCGCATTGACTTTGCCAGAATGAGCATCAACGGGCACGCCATAGACATTATAACCATCTTTTATCGGAGTAGCCTCGTAACGTCCTTGTAAATTTGATTGAACTGTCTTTAAAGTGTTATAATCAAGTTTATTTATATTTTGATTAATAAAATCATTTTGAGATTTAAAACTGTCTTCAAGTTGATATATTTTTCTTTTTACGGATTTCGCTTGAGCATCATCTAATTTTTGCCCAGCATATTCGCCATTTTGTTGAATTTCAAGCAAAGAATTATATCTGTCTATGTCATTTTTCATAGAACGCAATCTAATAGTATTAAGTGCTTGCTCTGGCAATCCAGTGTTTACGGCACTTATACTTTTTAATTTGTCGAAAGAAGTAGGCTGATTTATTAAATCAGTCATTGGCTTAACGATAGACCCATAAACGCTTTTAATCGCATCAGGAGCTTTGCCGACAACATCCGCAACTGGTAATTTGCTTAATCCGCCAAGTCCGCCAGCTAATACAGCACCAGTCCCAGCATTAGAAATTTTACTCTCTAAGTTACCTGGCATAACTAAACCAAAACCAGCCCCGTGAAGTATTGCTTTTCCAACTCCGCCAGCTTCGACAGCATTTGCAACATTTCCAGCAGGCATCATAAATTGACCTGCGGTTTGTGCAATCGGTAATTTATCTAAAACGCCTTGCCCTTTTGCCTGTAATTCTTGATATTTTGCATATTGTTCAGGTGAGTAAATACCTTTATCAAGCATTAATTTTGCGAGAGTATCGGTAATTTCTGTGAATCTTGGGACGTGTACTTTTTCTTGAAACGGTCTTCCCTGATAAGAAGCTGTCAAAGCCTCTGGAATATCGGCAACCCCTTGAGTAACGTCGTGGACAAGTCCATTAACAAAGCCTTTGCCCATCGCAGGAATAATCGCAGGGATTAAAGCAGGCTCTTTTATAATATTTTTTGCAGTCGTAACAGTATCATTAGCGATACCCTTGCCGAATTGTACAACACTTTGAGGTACTTTTGAAATACCGCTTACAATGGATTTGCCAACATTAAACAAGCCCTCTGGTATAGAAACATCGTTTTGAGTTTCTATCGCTGGGACTTGATTATCAACAACTGGATTGTCATCAGGGACAACCGCTTGAGGCTGTTGATTCCCTGTTTTAGTAACCTTTACCTTTTTAGGTTGTTTTGTCTGCTTTTTAGCAGGAGTGTAACCATCTAAAAGGCTTGGGGTATTTTCAACTGGTTGTTGTTCTGGAGGGGCTTGTTGCTCCTCGTATCCGTCCAATAAGCTAGTCATTATTTAAAAATTCCAATATATCGCTCTCGCTTTTGATTTTTTTGTCTGGGTCAATCCCATACATTTTTATAAACTGATTTTTTGCATAATTTACTTTGTTCTTATCGCCACTACCCTTGATAGTGCTATATTCTGCTAAATGAGTACGGTAATCTGGATTGTTCTCAAGTTTTGAACTGCTTCTACCACCGCCAGAAGATTTTTTCGCATACGAATTAGCCCTAGAAGAATTAGAGTTAGCGTTTTGTTGCATAATTCCTGTTCTTTTAGGTTGTTCTTCGGACATAACATCCATATATTTGCCACGTTTGCCGTTTAAATCGATTGTAGAATCTGTCTTACGAGTATCGTTGCTTTCTTTGACTTCTCCGCCCTTGGTTGTGATTATATTTCCATCTATCAACATACTATTAAGTTCCTCTACGGCTTGTTTATGCTGTTCAGGAGATAAAGAGCCTTTGAGTAAAAGGTCATCAAACATTTTTTTACTTTTTAAGTAGCTGTCCTGATCTAATTTTTTATCTCGGTAATTTGTATAATTTTGTTTATATATTCCATCAGAAAGGGCTCTAAAATCTCCCATTTTTATATAACCCGGCATTTGTGCTATTTCTTCATCGGAATAACCCATTTTCTTAAGTTGAGTTCTATAAAGTGAATTTTGTGTTTGATTTTCAATAGATTTAGACGCCGCTTTTGCACCATAACCCATAGCCTGTAAATTGCTTCCGCCAGTCCCCTTTACAGCAAGTCCTACTAATCCAGCTCTACCATAAGGAGAGTTTAACCCACGAAATACAGTCCCAACGCCCTCACCTACTTTATTCATCATAGATTTATTTTCATCTGGTCTTAAGTTGTTCACTGCGAAAGGGGTCGTAAAATTTTCTCTTGCTCCATTTTCCAAATCACTTAAACCATTAAGGAAACTGTCAAGAACGGATTTTCTTGCTACTGCTTGAGGCTCTTGTGTACCTTGCACCCCTGTTGAAAAAGCTGGCATTACATTGAATTGACCTTGTTTTGCAAGAGCTATTTCGTCTGGCGTTTGAGGTATTCTATATCCTGCCTCCTTGCCAGCACCGCCAGCAAATTGATTTTCGTAATCTGAAATTTCAGGAACTCCATAATTAAGCCCCTGCGAAACACCATTAGAAACTTTATCAGCTCCGACTTTATTTATTAAATCAAGACTTTTTTGTGAATACCCTAAATTGTTAGGATTTTTCTTGATAGATTCCTGATATGCCAATAAATTATTTAAAACATCACTTAAAGCCTGCGTTTTTAGATTAGCAATTGTCTGTTCGTTTTGCTGTTGTTGCAAAGCAATGTTATTTGAATTTTTATTTTGCAAAAAATTAAACATTAACGTTCTCCATATTATTGCCTTTTACGTAATTATTCCAGACATCTTCATAAGGATTTCTTTGTTGCTCAAATTTATTCCCATATAAGACATCCGATAAAAAATTACCTCCAATATTCAGTAATCCTCCCCCAAAAGGTGAGGAAGATTGTCCAGTCGGCATAAAACTTTCTGTATATCCGCCACCACCGCCAAATAAATTACCAAGACCACCTTTAAGTAAATTATTTAACGCATAATCAAAGCCCTGATAAGTCTGCGTTTGTCTAGGTTTTCTTTGTCTTTGTTGCCCCCCTAGAAAAATTTGTACTGGAGAATTTGTACTTGATTGTGATGTTTGTGGTGTTTGAGATGTTTCTGATTGAGTTTGTGGTTGGAACATTTTTTATCTCCTTATAATTTTGAATAATCTACGTGTCTGAATCCGTCAACCCAAACTATTGCATCAGGATTAACCTTTTCTACTTCTTGAGCAATTACGCCCTCTTGTCTGCCCTCTGGCAAGTTATAACCAGCCTTATATGTAAATTCGTACCAATTATAACCGTTTTTCTCCCCTATTTTATTGATATTTTCCTTTAATCTTTCATCAGAAGCCATAAGTGCGGCTGACCCCACAGTTCCAGCAGTAGAAGCTAAATCAGAAAAATTACCCCACGCAGAGTTATTATTCGCATTTTGGGTCTGATAGTTAGCCTGATTAAAAGCATTAACCATTTGAGCATCACCTTTAGCATTAGAAATAGCTTGTTGACCCAGATTAGAACCAGTAAGGTACAAGTTCATCAAAGTATTAATCAAATTGCTTGTATCAGCTGAATTATTTGCTATCAATGAATTATCAAACGTTGAAATTGCATCCGTTGAATCTTTTTGGAATTTATTCCCTAAATCTGTTGCCACAGAAGAACGCATCATATTTCTTGATGACAAAGGATTTATTAAATTATTTTCAAAAGATTTTTTTGCATCTTCATTGAATGTCTTATAAAACAAGTCCGAACGTGCTTTAGTAGTCGGATTATCCAAGCTAGGATTTAATAACTGATTATAAAGCCCCGGCATACTTGATTCAACATATTTATTTGTATCCGTCAAAAAATTGTTTAATTCATAACTTGACCCTGACCCGCTTGCTTTTCCTGTCGCATACGGATTGGTTGAAGTTGTTGAAGCATATCCCGGAGAATCGTTTCCGCCACCGCCCATATTTACCGCCTTTCATATTTGTATGTGCTATCATCTATTTTTTTAAACCCTGCTTTTAAAAGACAAAGTATTGCTGGTTTTTTTGTACTTCTGGCGTAAATATCACAATTGTAAAATTTGAGAACACTTTTTATACACTCAATATTTTGTTTGTGAGTTTTTCTGCCAGCAAAGCCGTTAAAAAATAATTTTCCATCAATATCGTAAAAATAAATACAGCCAATGAATTTTTTTTCGATATAAAAACTAAAGAAATGATTTCTTTCTAAAATTTCATCGAAACTATTTGTATCTTGCAATGATTTCACAGATTGTTCATATAATTTTTTAGCCTCATCATAATTAAAAAGATTATCTTTTGGCGTTAAAATCAGCATTATAATTGTTTTACCTTGATTTTACTGAACTCAATATTTTTTATCGCAAAATTTTGTTTTATGTTATCTGTATAAAACTGAATTTCAAGGGTTTTAAAAGTAACATTCGGCAATTTGCCTATTGCGTTTGTGGTTTTAGTAACATAATAATTTTGCCCCCAAAATCCTTGCCCATATACAAGAAAGTTTTTATATTTTGCCTTTATTTCTTTAACTCTCGGACTTCTGAATATATCAAAATTCTTTATATATTTTACAAAAAAGTTATTAACATAAGGCAAATCGAAAGCTATTCGAGGAGGAAAGTATAAAACCTTTAATGTCGTATTTGAGCCAAGATTCAGAGGGGAGCAATTATAAAAATGTGGTATAAATTCTCCATTAAAACTAGATGTTTTATATTCTTGGAGGATTTTTGCGTCATCTGTCCCAGAATAAAATTTATTCCCGACGATCTGAAAACAATTTATTTTTTGACTTTTTCTTTTTATCCATTCTCCGTGAAGATAATCAAAAATAAGTATTGTAGAATAATTCGGGTCTTTATCAGGAAGATAAAACCAAATTTCATTTTTTGATTCGAGTACGATTGATAAAGTTTTTATTTCATTCAATCTTTCAGGGTCAACGTTCAAAAGTTCATCTTGAATTTCATCGGCAATATTTTTCCCAAGAGTTTTATGTCCTAAAACAACTTGCTGGAAAGAGAAGATTCCCTTTTTAGTATTATCAAAGAAATATAAATCTGTGTCGTGGAAAACAAGAGCGTTATATCCTGCACATCCGCCGGGTGATTCTTCGCCTTGAGTATATGGATAAGTTCCGCTTATTTGAATTGAGCTGTCTTTAAAGAAGACTGCCAATGATGTCAAATAGGGATAAATTGCAGTTAGGTCTTTTACATATTCGATATATCCTGCCGATGTAGTAACGTTTATATCAGAAGTAGCAAAATCGTTAATATTTTCCTGTACGCAATAATGTAATCTATTCTTTATAAAAACCCACAAGCGACCATCATAAACAAATAGTCCCATCCCCTTGACTTCTCTGCCGTCTTTGTCGTGGACTGTTAAGGATTTTACTTCGTTTGGGATTCCGAATTCATCTGTCGCCCCGATTTCGATTGATTTCATCCAGTCTACACCATTTGAAAAAACAAACAAATCGCTATAACCTTGTGCAAAATCGTGTCCGCAACTAACTTTTGTAGGATTTAATCCTGTGATTTTAGCCTCTGCGGTATTCAATGCAGTATCGTATAAATAAACCTTGCCCTCTGTTTCTGATACTGTGTGTACAAAAAAGTAAGTATTTCCTTTTTGAACACTTTCAAAAATGTTTATAATGCTTTCATTAGATGGAAAAGCATCTCCAGAAATATTAATATTTCCTTTTGTAGTCCTGATTCCGACACCACCATTTAAGCCAGTGTCGTAAATTTCGATATTTTGTAAATCTTTAGCGGTTATCATATCACCTGAAAAAACGGCGTTTTTTCTTCGGATTCCGCCAAATTTATTGCAAATTAATTGGGTTGCTATTGTCATTTACCAGCCAACCGTTCTACTTGTGCTTATGCCTCTGACACTATCTATTAATTTGTCGTATGCCCCTTTGTACTGGTCTTCATAGCCAGTATAATTTTCATCTGTTTTAGATGCTATTGCGTAAGCCATCGCCTTTGTAGCAAGTGCATTCAAGAATAATCTCTCATATTTTGGAGTAATATCGAGAGTATCTGTCGCTTTCTCAAGAGTGTAAAGCTCCTCCCAATTTCCGCTCACCCCAACAATCAAAGTATTATAATCAACCATTATGTCATAATTTGTATCTGGGACTGGATACAAACATAGATAATCTCCCTTAAGATAATAATTTGTAGGAGTTCCTGTATTTGTTTCAAGGTCTGATATGCTTTTATAATCGTCTAATCTGGTTAAATAATCTCCGCCAGACAGTTTAATTCCTCTATCTTCGACAATAGTCCCCGATGGAGATTCGTAACTAATTTGGTCTTTCATTGCGGATATTGTTGCCGTTTTCAATCTGAATGGGAAATTAAAAGAACACCAAATTTCTACCAATGCCTTTTGAATAGAGGACAAAACACTACTCTCAAATTCATCATCTGCTGATACACCAGTATCAAACATAGACCACGATTGACCCGTAGTATAGTTATAAATATCGAGTAGTGTTAAAGTCATCTATTAATTTCCTTTAGTTTCAAGTTATTACTGCCCTTGAGCTTTTTTCTCGTTTACTTTTTCTTGCAAAGTTTCAAAAGTATCAGCTTCGTCAACAATTACGTCCAAAACTCCTGCTTCTTCTTTTAATGTTTCAAAACTTGCTAAAGCTAATGCTTCTTGTTCTGCTAGAGCTTTTTTCTCGTTGTCATCTTGGATTAAGCGAGCTTTTTTGTCTTTATTAGACTTCAAGCCTTTTAAGTCAATCCCTCTTTTGTTTAATTCTGCAATGAAATCAGGCTCTTTAAACTTCGCGTATGGGTCTGCTGGGGCTTCGTCTTTGTCTTTTTCAGTGCCTCCGCCTGCAACTTCACCTAAAACTTTTTGAGCGATTGTGCTGGGCTGTTCTGTAACTGGAGGAACGAATTTTTCATCCAATACAGTAAACTCAAAAGGATTTTCAGCGTATAATCGCTGGCATTCCTCTAGTGGTAAATCGAATTCATTACCAGTTGAATTACATTTAATTTTCACTTGTTTTCTCCTTTTATTTTGTTGCCTCAAGTTGCATCATTTTTGTTTATTAAAAAACCTTAAAATGATACAGAGAGGGCTTTTATAACCTAAATAAGTTGCATCATACAGAAAAACAAGGAGTTAAATTAATAACCCCTTGTCATCTCTACAATCCCTAAGAAACAGGAGCTAGCCCTGCTCTTTTGCCGAACGCATAAATATTGCCTGTGAATCCAGAAGCAAAGTCAACGTAAACACTTCCATTTTTACGCTCAAATCTGCTTGGGTCGTGCAACGTAATTTGTGAAACTGAACTTGCGGTAATAACCACATTACAGTCGCCCAATATTGCGTTTGGATATTCTCCTGCTTTTAATGTTACTGTTTTGTCTGCTACCGCAGTATTTTCAATAACAATAACTAGAGAATTGTCTTTGCAAGCGAGAGCTTTTTCTATTTCAATCCCGTTTGCTTGTGTTACCGCCTGTTTTGTTACAGTCAATGAACCCACTGAACTTGAAGTATCAAGGGTTGGAAGCTGTAAACTGATTTTATCTCTTGCTGTCATTTTATTTTTCCCTTTCTTGTTTTTAAAATAACTATTTTTACTTTTAAGATTAAAAGGGCTGAAAAATCAGCCCCAATATTATGACCCGATTGTCATTGTTGTTGATACCATCGCAGTACCGAATATGTCTGCTCTTGGAGCTCCAACCCCAAACACACCTTTACCTTTGTAATGAGTGTCGAAGGATTTGTCAGGGATGTAATCAATCAATTTGAAATCATCCTGAACCCCACCAGCAAGCGTTTTGCCTTTTTGTCCAAACAATGGCATATAAACGTTTGAGCTAGGAGATGCAATGTTGTTTGAACAAAGTATTTTCCATCCGCCCAACTCGCCTACATAACCCTTTGTAGCGTTTTTAACTCCGCTTTCAGTTCCTACGAAATCTGAAATTTTTGTTAAAAAGAACTGCATTTCTGGCGGAATAATCGCAAGCATTTCACCGTCTACCCAAGCAGTATGACCTTTACCGTCGCCTCTTTCAAATTTTGCTTTTTGATAAGCAAAAATATCTTTAATATTGGTCGCACTTACCGTGTATGCAGAACCACTGTTAGACAAAGAAATACCTGCTCTTGCGTAAAGATTACCATACGCTTTATCAACAGATGCCGCAAATTGTTTTACTGCATCCATAGCGTAGTCTTTTGCAAGGTCTACCTTTTGCTCAAGTGTTGGAGCGTTTTCGATTTGTTTTTTCTTAGCATCTTCAATTTTGAAGTGAACTGATTTTCCTTTATCGATTTTCACTTTCACGATTGTTGAGCCTGCTGTTTCAGCATCTGCCAAATCTCCACCAGCGTGGTCGCTCATTGTAACACTACCCGGCATAATTACGTTGATTTCTTCACCTTTATTAATAGCACTTTTGAAATCAACGTGTGCTAATTGTCCGATGACCAGTTCACCATACAAGTATTTTTTGAACACTTGCGAAAAGGTCGTAATCATTAAGTTTTCTACTGACATAATTTATTCTCCTTTTTTTAAATTAAGTTACTAACGTATTCCGATAATTTCTTATCGTCGATTTTGTTTAAATCAACGTTTTTAGGCGTTGAAACAACAGTTTTTGTGTTTGGACTAAGCCCCTCAAGAGTTTTGAGAGCTTCGTTGTTTTCGTTCTTTTGCCCCTGTTCAGAAACGTATTCAGCTATGAAAGACTGTTTCAGGTCATCAACATAACCCTTGAATTTATTCATATCTAAATTTGTACCGAACTTGAGAAAAGCCTCCCCAAACAGATTAACAATGGCTTTATTTTGAAATAACTCCTTATGTGTTGTGGTTACTTCTTGTAAAAAAGCCTCTGCTTTTGTCGCTTCCTCTTGATACGCAAGATTGGCATTTTGTTGTTGAAATTCTGCCTTTTGAACGGCAAGAACTTCTCCGACCTTTTTATTTACATCCGCAGGGAAGATGTCTTCTATTTCTGCTAGAAGTTCTTTTGTCGGGTTTTGTGCGTATGCAATGAGTAATTGTCTTACTCCAACTGGGTCATCGCATCTTTCCAGATGTTCTGCATAGGCATTGGCTTCAAACTCTGCCATTTTTGTAGTGTTTTTCACTTCCTGTTGATAGGTTTTCAACTCATCAATGTTTTTAAAGCCATAAGACTTAGCAAGTTCATCCTGTTGCAACCTAAATTCTTTTGCTTCGTCTGCTTGTTTTTGGAGTGTTTCCTTTTCTCTCTCCAAATTGGCTTTTTGTGTTACTACTGGCTCAAGTTCTTTGTAAGCCTTTGCAAGTTTCTTTAGGTCAACATTTCCGTCTTTGTCCTTGAACTTCTCTGGGATTTCAATAACTTCGTCGTCGTTTCCCTCACTTGCGTTGTCGTCAGCTTTGTCAGTTTTGACAGCCTCATCCGCTACGTTTTCGGGTTCTCCTCCCTTACCAGTGCTGGTAGAATTATCGTCTGTTGACGGTTCTGCTCCTAGTAAAGTCGATGAATTATCCATAGTAGTTTCATCGGTTGTTGTCGTTCCTGCTCCTGCTGTTCCTGTTGTAAATGCTAAACTCATTTTTTCTGCTCCTCATTTTTCTTTTTTGTTACTTTAAAATCGTTTTCCCAATTATCTGTATCATTGATGTTTTTCAGCATTCCTTTAATAATTAAAGGGTCTATTTGCTTATTAGCCATTTCAACAATGCTATTAAGCTGTAATTCTCGAATTCTTTTATATACTGGAGAATTAACAAGGTTATTTTTTTCTGTAATTAAATCTAAATCTGCCATTTATTACCCCACAATCGGCGTTTGAGGAATTGAGCCATCCTCGCTAACAACTTGAGGAACTGTGTCCCCGTTTGGAACTGCTCCGCCTTGTGCCTCTGGAGGTACAGGCATTGTCGGCATAGTAGGCATATCCTGTAAAAATCTTTCTGGATTTTCAACACCTTTTTGCTCCATATACCAAGTGAAAAACTCCCTCATATTAAGAGGAAGAACTTGAGCAAATTCTCTTATCGCCGATGCTGTCATATCAGCCTTATTAAATCTTTCAGAAGTAGAACTTCTGTCTGAATAAGTGTACTTATATTCGCCTTGTCTGATATTGTCATCAATGTTGATAACTTCTCTTTTGTTATCTTTGTTTATAAAGATTTTTTCAACGCCAGATTTGAAGTTTGACAACAAGCTCGCCACGTTTTTAACATCTGGGACAACCAAATATTGATTGATTGTGTCAAGAAGCATACTAAGTCTTGTCATTTGACCTTGAACTTTTGTACTGATTTCTGTTGCAGTTTTATTGCTTGATTCGTCCTGCCCTGTCATATTCGGGAAAATACCGCATATTTCAGAGAGCAAATCATTGAACAACATAATATCTTTCAAGAAAATATCAGAGTTGAATTTTAAAGGCTGTATCTCTGCTGGGTTTAGGTCATCTCCAAACTCAATTATTTTACCCGGATAAAGTTTTATTTCGTCATCGTCAAAAAATCCTTTTGGAGCAAAGATAGGAGAATTCTCATTCAGCTTTTGCATATCACAAGTTCTATTCAATAAGTCTTCTTGGAATAATGCAAGGTCAAGAATAGAAATAAGAGGACTTAACCCTCTTTTTGTTTTAGGGTCGATTAAATAAGCCCCAAAGGTGAAAGGATTTGTTATAAACTCATTCTTTGCAAATCTTACAAGATATTGACCTTTGATAACGACTGCGTGCCAGTTCTTAAGGATTGTTCCGTCTTTAAGTCTTAAATCACCCCAATGCTCAAGGACTTCTACTGTGTTTCCGTTTACAGTTTCATCCTTTTTAGTTTTATCTGATTGATTAGATTGAGTTGTTTCATTCGGAGCTTTTATAATCTCCTCAAGCTCTGTCTTAAGTTCTTCGCTGATTTCATAAAGTCTGTTGTTGATTATGTCGTTAGGAGTTTTGAAAGACCTATAAATCTTAGGGCAACTGTCCCAATCATCCATCTGCGTAACGTCAAAGACAAAGTTTGCAGGGTTTATGTCATAGATGTAAGGGTCATTATAAGTAATCTTTGTATCAATATAATAGTTTTTACCTTTTGCCTTTGCCTGCAAGATTAAAGGTAGCTTTTCAATATCTGTTTTAAAAAGAGTTTCAAAGAATGTTATCGGTCTTCTGTATTCTTCCTCTTTTTTTCTCCAAGCAGTGTAGGAAATTAGCTCACCATAGAATAATGAATTCTCAATAATTCTATCGGCAATCTTAGGATACTCCATCTTCTCAAAAACGTTGACAAGCATTGCTTTTTGTTTGTTGCTTGCGTTATCTGCATCCTGATTTTCTCCAGAAACATCAAACATTGAACTTGAATTAGCATAAATGTTTTTCCAGATAAAAGACTTTAAAGTCTGATAGAACATAAAAGTCTTACAAATTTTAACTTTAGACTTCCAGCTTTTTGTCTTATCTTTTTCATCATTGACAATCTTATTACGAAAGAATATTTCATCAATTAATCTTTCAGCATTTGTAAGATTGCTTGAGCGAGCATCGTTGTGAGCTTTAAAATCACTTGCAATAGTTTTGGCGAGGTTCTTTCCAGTAACCTCGTCCAATTTCACTTCTTTGCCTTGCTTTTCGTAGATGAATTCAAAACCCATTAATTAACCCACTTGATTTTTTGTAGGTTTGCTTGCTTTTTCTTAGCTTCTTTTTCGACTTCTTTCATCAAATTAGGATTGCTTTTGATTTCTTCTGCTTTTTCCAAACTATCGAGGGCGTTTCTGATTTCCCAATCGTCAAAACCTTTTTTCTTATCCGCCATATTCACATCTCCTATTGCTACTTCGCATTGTTTACCCATAAATTAACCTCTTATTTCTTAGTCCATCTTGTCAACAATCTCTTTAACCTTTTTTGATACAAGCCCGTACATAGCTTGTGAGAAACATTCAGGACAAATCTTTTCTATATTCTGCCCACCTTGTTCAATTTGGATAATATGGTTATTGTAAAGACCACAAATTCCACATTTTTCAGGGCTTAAATTGTTTTGTCTTTCAGCATCGAGAAGATGAATGTATTTAAAGACTGCATTGGTTCTGTTTTTTGCATCCAGCTTTAAAACAATTCTTGTAACGTGTGTCTGGACTGTTCGAGCAGAAATACTTAATTCTTGTGCTATTTCTTTATCCGAAAATCCATCACATAAAAATTTTATGATTTCCTGCTCTCTCGGTGATAATTTCATTCCCTAATTCCTATATTTATTTTTGTATTTTACCCCCCTCTGACCCCTGCCAAACTCAATAGGGAAAAGGGTCGGATTTTTGACGTATTTTTTAAAAGAACTTTCCTGTCAAGATAATAGTCAAAGTATCAAGGTAAATATCCTGTATTGTGTGGTCTTCATAAACCATAGCCACAAAAGGAGCGGTTATAAGCACAAAGAAAACCCAGCACCAAAAGAGTGGGTTTAATCTATGAAAATGATATATTGCTGAATTACGCCCGATTAACTCAATCTCTGCAATTCCAAAAGCTACTAATAATTCATCAAACAAGTATAAGCTCCTTAAATCTTTTTAAAGTCTAAGCCCTCAACTACGTGGACTTCTGGCTCTTTGTCCTCTGGCTTCTCCTCGTCAATATTGAGAGCAATCCTCTGCCCCTTTTGTGCCTTTTCTATACAAGAAAAAATCTTTTCCAGATTAAAAGGATTAACTTTTCTCTTTGAACCTGATTGCATCGTTTTTTTGTATGCTTCCAGAATATCTTTTACAATCCCTAAACCATCCTCGTAGAGCTGAATGTGGTTTTCATTTATCTTTACTTTTCGTGCAATTTCACTATCTATGGTTTTTTGTTCTACTTCTGTACTAATTTTATTCTGTATTTCTGGTTTTTGTTTCCCCCAGCTTTCCTTACTACTATGGGAATTTACAGTCGAAAACGGAATCCCGTGTTTCTCCGCTAATCCACGCAATGAAATGTTTGTCGTTAGATACTCGTTTTTGAGCTTTATCCAATCGTATTTTTTTTTCTTCTTTTGCGTCGTCATTCACTTATTCATCAATCCTTTTCATCATAAATTTTATAAAATCTTTTCGCATTCGCTCTGCTTCCGCTGGGCTGTCTGCAACAATTCTTATCTCGTTTGTGTTCAGTTCCAAAAGTACGATTGTTTGTTTTTCCTCTCCGTCCGGGATGAATTCTTTCACTCTTGCGGATTTGATATGTTCGTATGGGACAAAGACGGGTCTGTTGATTGTAACGTACTGCTTGATGCGTTGCGTTTTTATAACGTTGTCCATAAAGCCTCTCAAAAGAAAAAGGGCGAATAAACGCCCTGTCATACAACACTTTAACTTAACACTTGCCTAAACTAAGGCGGTTTTCAATGGAACTTCTCTTATTAATTCTCTGTTTCCGAAAAAATCTACTGCCCTCTGGCGGAGTTTCTTCTCTCCCTTTACGTTTACAATAGTATTCACTCCGTATCGGAAGCCTCTCGGCATTTTTTTATTCGGCATCTTGGCGACTTTTAAATCTAAACTGGAATAATCTACCTGATTTTTACAAAGTTCAACCAATTTTGTAGCCTTTTCTTTTATTCCCCCGTCGGAAAATATCTTTCCGTCTGTTACTCTTGTTTCTACAAGCTCCACATAGAAGCATTTACAAATAGGACAACGCCCCATCAATAATTTTCTGTCGTGAAAGCCTTTAATGTTAAACAGAAACCAAGTTTCAAAAGGTTTAAAATTCTGGCTACAATGGTTGAACAAATCTTTTTCCCTCGTTGAAGTACAGCTACTCCTATAACTTACCGCCCGTCAACTTCTTTTCGCCTGTCCCCAGTCGATGTCCCCACCGCTTCGCTACTTCGATTGTCCGAGCAAGTTACATCTCTATTATAACGTATATGACATTCATCTGACAAGTGTTAAAACCCTACTTAACAATAAATTTACATCTTATGCGACCGCATAGCCTTTGCAATGCGGATGCTATGCCATAAAAGAAAAGAAAAAGAAATAATATTAAATTAAATTAAAATCATACATATAGACGAAATGTAAGATAAATGTAAAACAATGTAAAGTTGTATTTTTATATGTGTGTATTGCTTTTAAGGATTTTTCTTATTTTTTATTTTGATTTTGGGTATTGCAATTAATCAATAATCGATTATACTAAAAAGTGTCAGAGAAATGTCATACAAAAGTAAGATGAATAACTAAAACGAAAGGCGGTTCAAAATGAAAATAGGAAAAGTAGAAATCAAAACAATCAAAACAACCAAGTATTTACTTGAGGAAGGAGTGGACTTTTCAACTTCGGATGTTGCTCCGTTTGTAAGTAGCACCAATACTCTAACTAAAGAATTTCGCGATGCTTTCGGTCTTGAAAACAACGGAAAAATAACTTGGAGCGGATGTGTCAAAGACGGACAGTGCGAAATTTTATTCGAGCAAGAACTTTACAATTAAATAACCCTGACGAGTATTTGAAAATTAATACAAAACCGCTTAGGCGGTCGGTTATAAGAACAAAGGAGAATTAGAATGTCAGACAACATCAAAAGAGCATTAGAGTACATACTCTCAAGCGAACAAACACACTACGAGGAAGACCCAAGCGAAAACCATATTTTTAGAATTGCTCAAAAAGCTCTGGAAGAATTGAACACAAAAAAATCTGTTGATATTGACCGGGTGATTATGGTTTTACTTGATGGGGAAGATATGGAAGCTGTATCAAAAGACTATGACATCACAGACTATTGGGCGACTTTAGAAGTTATTGAGGACGAAAATCTGCAAAAATTCATAACTCAAGCACAGCTTAAAGCGTTAAAAAACGGCGATGCGGACTACATAGCGTTTAGATTAGATTACTAAAAAGGAGAAAGACAATGACTACAAAAGAACTTACGGCAGAAACACTTTTACAAGAATTAGTACAATTCAATGGAACAGAAAACTACATCAAAAATTTCACAGGGCTTTACTACACTGATGGGGTCGAATACTTAGCGGAGCGTGCAGGAGCTTACTGGTTAATTGATTTAATCGGCTCTCACTTACCGAGTGTAAAACAAGTCGCAGACGATTTTTTCAGCGTGAGCGTAGAAGTTCATAAAGATTATTCTTGCAACGTTTTGATTAATCACGAAGTTTATTCAAGCATCACAAACGAAATGACCCAGCCGACAGTCGCAAGCCAAAATATCGGATTTACCGATTTACCAGAGGGTGAGTATTCATTTTTCTTGACAGCGACACGAAATCTTATAGGCGATAATCAAAAGGTTTATCTCTTGATGTTGCCAAGCGAATATTAATCCACTGATGAGCTGGCGGAATTCCAGCGAAACCGCTTTTGCGGTCTGGATACATAACCAAAGGAGAAACAAAATGAAAGTATTTTTATTATTTCAAACAGATGTATGGAAAACAAAATCAAGCCGTGTATGCTTTGGAGTTTTCGACAGTAGCGAGGAAGCATATAATCACGCCGCTAAAAACAGCCTGTATGACGGAGAAACTGCCGAAATTGACGTTATTGAAACAGAATTAAACAAATTCGAGGAGGTTTAAGATGACAGAATTAATCGGAATGAACTTTAAAAAATGGTGTGCAATGGATGAAGACGATACCAGAAAAATCCACTATAAAACACCATACGGAGATTTTACAAGCGATGACAATGTGGATATTATCACTATGAATAAAATCCAAGATTCTGTAATCAAAAGCATTGACTTGGTAAACGATGAATGGCATATCGAACTAGAGGAGGAACAATATAAACCCGAAAAATATGTTTCTGGGGTTTATATCCGCATCGACTATGAAGACGAAACCGCTCCAGTATGTGAAACATACGAAACAAAAAAAGAAGTAATGGAAGATGCCGAAAGATTTTATTTTGAACAATTTGATATGGAAGAAGATTTTAACCCAGATTTCAAAGTAAAAACTTTTAAACAAGCAGTTGAATTTTGGGACTGCAACGGTTACAGTATTTATAAATCAGTTTAAAGAAAGGCAAAATTATGACAGAAAAAGAATTTTTACAAAATGTTAGAAAGTGCATTGATGAACTATCAGCAGGGCTAAAGCATATTTCTATTGATTATTACAACTACAACGAAGTAAATATGGAACTTACAAGAAGATTAAAAGGATTAGAAGATGAATAACAAAGGCGGAAAACGAGAGGGAGCTGGAAGACCAAAGCTCCCCGATAGTCAAAAAGTTAAGCCTCGTAAAATCAGTATGACAGACGAGGAATACAAAAACTTTATCGACAAGGGCGGTGCTCGGTGGATTCGCTCTCTACTTAGCCAAGTTCATTAAGCCTAGAGCTTGGTTAATCTTTGCCTGTTTCTGTAAATATACATTGCCCTTTTGGGCTTCAATTTGTCTAAGCTCGGCATAGCAAGCATCCAGCTTTGTTGCATCTGCTGAAAAATTGCTCTTACAATATGACAGATTGTTTTCAAAGCCTTTTCTTCTATCCGCCCAGTATTTATTTACGGGCGTTTTATAATCCTTATTTGGGTTTATATTCTGAAACTTATCCGGGCAGTTTTCACACCATTGAGGCTCGAAAAAAGCGAATGCCGATTGAGCTATCATAAGTACACCAATTAAAAGAATATATTTTTTCATTAAAGCCCCCTTATTTCATTACTCGCCCACACCAGCGAACTTCGCCGATTACCTCAAAGTCAAAATCAATCTTTTGCGAAAAATCAATTTTAAAACTTTCATATTGCGTATTGTCAGATACTACATTGACAGAGTGAGGCGGAATTTTTTGCAATCTTTTGGCAAATAATTGCCCATCAATTCTTACACAATAGACTTTGCCGTCGTACACGTCTTTTCTGGCTCTGTCAATAATAAGGCTGTCGCCACTTTCGATCGTCGGATACATACTATTTCCTTGAGCGAAAATCATTTCGAGGTTTTTATTTACAGTTCCTAAGTCGCTAACCAGCTTTTTACTAACCCGGTAAACTCCTGTCTGGCTTTCATTATAAATAGTAACGCCACAGCCCATAGATGCGAACACGTCGCCTCTTACTGGAATATCCACACAAGTGTCAGTATTTCCGCCATTAATTTTCAAGTTTTCGACTTCGCCTGTCTTACTTTTTGTAAAAGAAATGTGAAAATGGTCTTCCAGCTTTTTAATATGGCTTTCGGTAAAATCATTCTCTTTGTAGTAACCGCCTACTGTTTGCCGGGTTACTTCTAATATTTTCCCTAATTGTGAATAATTGGGCGAAAAGCCCTTTTCCTGCTTGATTTTTTCTCTAATTTCGTCTGCTTTCATCTTACACCTATATTACATTTTGTAAAGTATTATAATTCTACCCACTTGACAAATATCTTACATTATGTCATACTGGGGTCAACAAGTTTAACCATGCTTTAACAAGTAATTAAGAAAGGTAATGATTAAAATGTCTAAAAGGAAATCAATTTACGTACCAATTTCAGCAGAGCTGGAAGAAAAGAAATCTTATCTACAAGATAAGGGTTACAATCTTTCTTGCCTTGTCCGAAATTATGTTTGTGAGTTGTATGACCTAGAAAAAAATAAAGAAGTGGCTTAAAAAAATATATTTTTAAAACACTCCCCTAACTAATTCTTAATTACATAATAAACACAAGTAAGACAAAACGCAATCCCTCAAGGGGCTATTTGTAATACAAACTTTACAATAACTTTACAATATGACAAACAAACACAGACTTAACACATAATAGGAGATTTTTGAAAAATGGAACTAAGAGAAACATTTAACGGAATTATTGACGAATTAAACGCACCCAGATTTTTTGAGGCTCGTTGGGGCTGTATCAGATGGGGCAAAGTTAATCAAAACGGCTTCACACAAAAGAAAGTCGCAAAAATAAGAGATTACGCAATCAAGCACTACGAAAGACTTAACAAAAACGGCATTGATGTCCCAGCGTTCCAATACGCCGACAGGGATGTTGATTTCATTGTTAGGTCTAATCAAGTTGAAAAAACGTATCAGCAGATTGCAAAAATAGGGGCATAAATTTACTAAACAACGAAAGGCGGTAAACAAAATGGCGGTAGCAGTAACAACAACATTTACAAAAGAAGAAAGGATGAAATACATCGGCGGAAGCGACATAGCCAAAGTTATGGGCTTAAGCAGATGGGGAACTCCTTTGAAACTCTGGGCAGAAAAAACAGGAAAACTCGACCCTCCAGACTTATCAGACGTTGAAGCGGTTGAGATGGGTAATGACCTCGAAGAATTCGTAGCTCAAAAGTTCTCACAAAAAACAGGCAAAGCGGTAAGACGAGCACCAAAAGAATATTATCACAAGGATTATGCTTTTATGACCGCTCACCTTGACCGATTAGTAACTGGGTCAGATGAATTGCTTGAGTGTAAAACTTGCTCATTGTGGAAAAAAGACGAATGGGCGAATGACGATATTCCTCAAGAATATATCTTACAAGTTATGTGGTACTTAGGCATCACAGGGCGTAAGGTCGGACACATCGCAGTTTTAATCGGCGGTCAATCATTCAAGTATAAGCAAATTGATTTTAATCAAGAGCTTTTCGACACGATGATTGAGCAAGCTATTGAATTCTGGGAACACGTTAAAAACGATACTCCTCCAGCGATTATGCCAGAGGATGACGAAACTTTGAAAGAAATGTTCTCAACTCATTCAGATGAAATGATTGAGATGTACGACGACGGCACGGAAAAAACAAAAGAGGCGTTAGTCGATTTTGAAACAGCCGTAGCGAATTTGCAGGAAACCAAAGCTCATATTTCTGATCTGGAAAGTGAGAAAAAGGCGATTGAAACAAACATAAAAAATCTTATTCAAGACAGTTTGGGAATTAAAACTCCTAAGTACAAAATCACTTGGAAAGAACAGGCAAAAACAAACGTAAATACACAGGCTCTCAAAGATGACGGCGTGTATGAAAAATACTCCACAAAGTCATCTTACAGGGTCTTAAGAATCACAAACAATAAAGAGAGCGAGGTGGCTTAATGGCGACTAATACTCAAGTAACAGCTTTAACACAAAAAGCACAGGAAAACAGGCAGAAATCAAAACCGATAGAAGTATTGATTCAAAACAGTTTAAAAGAACTGGGCAAAGCAGTACCCTCTCACTTATCGCCTGAAAGAATGGTAAGAATAGCTTTAACAACTATTCGCCTAAACCCAAAGTTAGCAGAATGTACTCCAGCAAGTTTTCTGGGAGCATTATTCCAATCAGCTCAACTCGGATTAGAGCCGAATGTTGAGGGGCAGGCTTATATTATCCCTTATGAAAACTCTAAAAAAGTGGGTAAAGATTGGATAACTACGAAAGAAGCACAATTTCAAATCGGCTACAAGGGCTATGTTGAGCTTTTCTATCGCCACGAAAGTGCATCTTCTCTGGATATGCAGACCGTAAGAGAAAATGATGTTTTTGAATACGAGTATGGTACAAATCCTCGATTGAAGCATTGCCCGATTCTCAAAGAAAGAGGCGAGGTAATAGCTTATTACGCAGTCGCTCACTTGAAAAACGGAGGCAATCTGTTTCAAGTTATGTCAAAAGAGGAGTGTATGAAGCACGGACAAGCTCATTCTAAGTGTTTTACGAGCTCATCATCCCCTTGGGTAAAAGACCCGGATGCAATGTGCAAAAAAACAGTTTTAATCCAGTTGATGAAACTTTTGCCGAAATCTGTTGAAATTCAAAAGGCTTTGGCTATGGACAACACTACAAAAACGAGAATTGACCTTGATATGTTCAACGTAAAGGACGAAACAAACTGGGACAATGCTCCAGTTATAACAACTCCGCCGACGGCTGACGAGCTACCGCCTCCGTCTGATGATGCAGGGGCTGAATAAGCCCCCTTGCATCTGCAAAAGAATTGACACCGATTCACCGCAAGTCAATCCAAAAAAAGACGGTGCGTATTTGCCTCACACAAATATGAAAGTGAGAAAGTGTCCATAATTTTGTAGGACTTGCTGATTGACACTTAAATAAAGTCTAGTAAACCTATCTGGCTTGGCAGTGAAAAGTAACTGCCACTTACAAGAAAGGTAGGCAAGTATGAAAAACGCAACAGTATTTATAAACAGGTATATAAAACGTGATGGCGAACTTTACAACAAAATAAAAGAGCATTTCGGAAAAAATTTTATTGATATTGTAGATTTCCCAGAGGGCGTGCCAATCGCTTGGCAAGACAAAGAGCTTTGTATGACTGGCAAGGGTGAGCCTCTGTGTGATTGTCATCAAGCACTATTCGGGGTTAAAAATTTTGACGAGCTTGATTTCATAAGTTTTATAGCAAAATTCAGAGATTATGGTTTTGATATGGATTCTGTACCAAAGCCAATTATGTGGGAAAAATAATCAAGTCTTTATCGTGGGGTAAAGAAAACCTACGCTCGACATTGTGTCTGATGCGTTGCCTGTGCAAGTCAGGATACCCCATCATTAAGGACTTACGAGAATAGGCAAAAGGGAGAAAAAGAAAAAATGGGAGATAACGAATTTAAGCTACTTGGGCGAGTAGGCTGGATTGACATTCAGTACAAAGAGAATAAAAACAGTGATTTACCGACAGTAATCACAAAAATTAACTTGGGCGTAAAAACAATGAAAAAGGATGCAGAGAATAAAGCTATCTGGGAAAACTTTTTTATAACGTTTTTCAACAAGAAAAATCATCCGACGGCAGAGCTTCTGGGTGAAGAAGTCCACGAGGGCGACTACATCCGTGTTGATGGAAAATTGACAATCAGCTCATTTACACCGCCCGGCAAAGATAAACCAGTTCAAAATGTACAGCTACTAGGCTGGGGATATAAAAAGGTCAGATTCGACGAGGGATTAAAGAAATTTGTTGACGTTGAGGTTGAGGAAGAAACTATCGAGGAAGCTCCTCCAGAGCCAGCAGGGGAGGAATATCAACAAGAGCAGATAGTTGAATTCGGGGACGATGACGACGAAATGCCGTTTTAATTCAGGCAAAGAAATTGGTAATTGAGAGTGTGAGGGGTTTTGGAAGCCCTCCAGAAGTGAAAAGAAAGAAATCATAGAAGACGTATGAAACATTATTTTCCACACGATTATAACGCACGGAATGACAGGAAATTAAGAAAGCTATTTGCGAAATTGGGGACAAGAGGCATCGGGCTATATTGGAACGTCATAGAAATGCTATATGAAGAAAAAGGCTTTTTGCCACTTGATGACATTGAAACAATCGCCTGCGATAACAAAGTTACGTCGGCTGATATTGAAACAATGCTCTGCATAGAGGGGTTATTTTGCAAGGATGATGAAAAATTCTGGTCTGAAAGCGTGCTCTCAAGACTTGCGATTATAAAAGAAAAATCAGAAAAAAACAGTCGCAATGCTCGTAAGAGATGGGATGAAACCCCAGAGGAAACGCCAGAAGCTCCAGAAACACCCGACCAGCCCCCAGCTCCTCCTAAACCACCAAAGAAGCCAAAAAAAGGAGAAGAGAATAGTTATATGCAATTCCCAGAGATTGAATATGTAAATCTTATGGAAGCTGATTTCAAAACTCTTTCTGAAAAACACGGCGAAAGAAGACTTTTAAAGGCAATCGAAAAACTTGATGTCTGGCTGGACAAAGGGACAAAAAAAGCCCTTGAAGTCAGAGGCAAAAACCACAAAGGACATTTTAGAATTGATAGCTGGCTCTGGGAGGGCGTGGACGAGGCAGTCAAAAAAGATAAGGCGAAAGAACCTTACACTCCTGATCCAGAAAAAGCGAGAAAAGCGAAAGAACAGCAGGAAAGTGCAAAAAGACAAGTAGAAATGAGAGAAAACATTTGCGACAAACAATCAGCAATAAATTACATAGTTCAATACTACGGAAAGGCAGAAAACGCTTTGAAAATATCATCCGTATTCAAAGAATACTCAAATAAATACGGGATAACTCTGGAAGAAATAATTAATAACGAAGATTTTGAGGAGGTATTTTAAATGACACAGGAGGAGAGGGTTTTCACCCACTTGCAAATTTGGGGAACAATAACAAACGCACAAGCTCACGAAGATTACGGCATAAGGCACTTACCATCGGTAATCAGGGACATCAAGAAAAATCGGGAAGTGGTTATAGATGAAGAATGGGCAGAGGGAATAAACAGATTTAATGAAAAATGCAGATGGAAAATCTATAAACTTGATAGAACCGCTTGAGGAGATGCAGGCGTTAATCATCCGCCAAAGACACTTGATGCGAGAATACGGAATTACTTTTAGCCACATTTACGATATTGAATATTGGCTGGACTGGAACGAAAGAAAATTTATGAAAAATAAACCACTAATGAACGACGAAATCAAAAAACACCCGATTTACATAATAAATAAATTGGGAGGATTAATCCGGGTACATAGTATTCAAAGCACAGATGATTACGATCACCACAGATTTAATCTTCATCATTTTATCAAAGAACAGGATTATTCAAGAAATCAGGCGTGGTATGAGGAGCAGGGCATCAAGCAAAAATTAATCCTTATGAGAATTCCCCTGCACGAACAATTACATTATCAGGCGATTAAAAATCTCTCTGATTCAGAATTTATCAGGCGATACAAAATTACAAGAGAAAAACTATATTACAACAAAAGAAAAGGAGATTAAGGACAATGGGAACAGCAGTAAAAGAGAAAAAAGAAAAAGTTAGAAAACCTAACAAGCCAATTAAGCTAGAGATAGAAAAGAAAAAATTTGCTAGTTTAATAAAATCACACGTCGATTATAGTGCTAAATATGAATTTGGGAATTTATTATCTGGAATATTCTTCCAAGTGAAAGACGGTATTCTAACAATGGCTTCAACGGACGGCAATAGATTGTTGGTAACAGATGTAGAAATGTTGGAATTGGACACAAACTTTGAGCCAGTTGTTTATAACGGGGTTTACTTATCTAATATTAAATTTGCAAAGGGTATTAATTGCCCTAGCGGATGCCCAGATTCGTTAGAAATAACTTTAGCAGATGATGAAATGACAATATTCGATATGTTCAACAGATTCACTTATAAAGTTCCATCAATGCAGGGGCAATATCCTAAGTATGAACAATTAATCAACATTCCAGACCCAGAAGCAACTCAAACATACGCTCTTAACATCAGATACCTTCAAGACTTGAAAAATCTGCATTACAACGAGAGAACTGGCATTGTGAAAGTAATGTTTAACAAAGAAAGCAACTTAAAGCCAATATTTGCAGAAACGGATAACGGAGAGGGCATTAAGCAAAGAGCACTAATTATGCCAGTGCAGATAAGGGGATAGCTTTACAAGGGGAGATTTGGGAGATGGAAGCACGAAACAAGAAGCTATCACCGATGGAGGATATTATTTTGAATTATTCCGCTCAAGGTTATTCTTCTAAAGAAATTGCTTTAGAGCTGGGAGGCTCAAAAAGAACAGTTGAAACACATAAGACCAGAATACTTTTAAAACTCGGAGCAACAAATATAACCAACGCCGTCGGGATTTACGCAAAACAAGGATTATTACAGTAAAAGAAAAAGGAGAAACAAAAATGATTACAGCAGAAGAAGCAAGAATATTAGCATCAACAGGGCAAGAACCAGACACGCTAAAAAGGATTGAGATGGGTATAAAGCACGCCAGTAAAGCTGGTAGAAACGAAGTTATCTCTCTTGCCAAACTTAGCGAAGATGAAATCAGCCAACTTACAGCACTCGGTTACAGTGTTAATGCTTTTGGTGGCAATTACAAAATTAGCTGGGGAGGATAAAAAGTGATTGATAAAGCACACAACGGGTTTCAGATGCACTGCGATAATTGCAGTGATTCAATCTACATCCCCCACGCCACAACTTATAAAGAAGTTTACGAGGAAGCAAAGTCTTCCGGGTGGATTAATCGCCAGATTGATGGCGAATGGATGAATTTTTGCGGTGATGAATGCTATAAGGAGAGAAGAAATGTCTAAAGTAACATCGGACAATAAAAGTTTTGGGAACAAGGTTGATATTGAATCTATTGGAAAGATAAATATACCAACCGATAAATATACTGAAATCATTGAATTTTTAACTGAAATGAGTTCTCAAGATAACAGAGGGACTGCATTCCCCTATTATTATGTAATTCGTGATGCAGAATATATCCCGACAAGTGAAGATTATAGTTATAACAGAGTTTCATACTATGACCCAATGAATTGTGTGCATATTTTAGAAGATGAATATAATCAGTTACCACAAACCGATGAAGAAGAATCTTGTAAGGATGATTTTAACGAAGTCTATGAGGTAAAAAAATGGGCTGAAAAAGGAATGTTCTTGACTGAAAAAGATGCCCAAGAACATCTCGAAAGAAATCACTATCATTATTCAGATGAAGCACATACTTATGTTAAATGTGCTTGGCGTGCTCCATATATGGAAAACTTTTTCGCTAATCTTTTTGAATTTTTTGGAGTGAAAATTCCTCCAGAATTATATTATGAAAACAAAGACAAGGAGGCGGAATGCAAGAAAAACAGCTAAAAATCATCAATCATTACGGTTTTGAAAACCAAGTGCAAAAACTCTGGGAAGAAATTTGCGAGCTAAGATGGAACACTGGCGAAGCTAATTTCATTGAAGAAATAGCAGACGTTCTCAACGTAATGCAAGGTATTATCGCATTCAAGGGCTGGGATGCAGAGATAAAGGAGATACAAGTCCAGAAACTAGACAGAACATTAGAAAGGATTAAGAACAATGCCAACAACAGAAGCTAAAAAGGAAAAGAACCCGGTAATTTGCGGAGTTATCAGCAAAATCTTAAAAGAGATGACAACCAATCCAGAATTAAACAATTTGGTTACTGGCATCACAAAGAATATGCTTGAAGACAAGGCTTTTGCCGAAATGAGCGAACAAGCGAAATACGCTCACCTGATTGTTACAGGAATGGCGATCAACGAAATTATCGACAATATGTTTGAGCAGGAAGAAGCCAAAGAATTCGCCATCAATCAGCTAAGCGAGCAAGAATTTGACTGTTACGAAGCAGAAGCCGACGACGGAAGTTTTTGCTACCTTATGGCTCAAAAAGGCTTTGATATTTCAAAAGAAATGATTGAGGAGTACGTCAGCCATAGCGGTAAAAAATGGACTGGAAAATACAAAAAACTTTCAGACGAAGAAACGAAAGAACAAGTCGAACTCGTAAAAGGTACATTACAGGAAAAAGAATAGGGGGCAAGAGCCCTCTAGGTAAGGAACAATGTTAAAAGTTATAGACTTATTCGCTGGTGGAGGAGGTTTTCACATAGGGTGTAAAAAGGCAGGCTTTGAAATAGTCGCCTTTTGCGAAAAAGACAAATACGCCTCCAAGCTATATTTTGAATATTTCCAGATGGGAAAGGAAAGTTACTTTAAAGATGCAACTACAATTAATACAAGCAAACTACCAGACTTCGACATTTTGTGTGCAGGATTTCCTTGCCAGCCTTTCAGCACTGCTGGAAAAAGACAAGGATTTAAAGACACAAGAGGCACTTTGTTTTTTGACGTTGCACGGATTCTCAAGGACAGAAAACCAAAATATTTTATTCTCGAAAATGTTAAAGGCTTACTTAACCACGACGATGGAAGAACTTTTTCAACTATCATTAAAGTTCTCTCCGACATTGGGTATCAAGTTGAATGGCAAGTTCTTTATAACCTCGAATTCGGAATACCACAGAATAGAGAACGTATCTTCATTGTCGGAATTCTTGGAGGAGAATGTCCCGGAAAGATATTTCCTCTCGGAGAACCAGGTAAAATATATCCTCAATCCCAAACGGATTGCAAAAAAATACATAACATTGCTCAACCCCTAAAAGCCAGAGATTACCAAAGCTGGGAGGGAAACTTTGTTCAAGTTGTCGGGAATGTAAACCCATCGGGGCGAGGACAAAACGGGAACGTATATTCAGCAGATGGAATCTCCCCGACTTTAACCACAAATAAGGGCGAGGGAATAAAAATTCAGATATATCAGTGTCCCAGAGGAAAAAACGAGGGCGGATTAAAAGATATTGCCCCGACAATTTCATCAAGCGGTTACGAACACAACAATTTTTTAGTCAACGGAAATATTTACAGACGTTTAACGCCTCTCGAATGTTTCAGGTTGCAGGGCTTCCCAGACAGCATCGTCCACAAAGCAAAAGAAATAGGGATTTCAGACAGACAACTTTATAAAATAGCTGGCAATTCAGTTTGTCCGCTTGAGGTAGAAGAAATAGCACTAAAAATAAAGGAGATTGAAAATGCAAGATAATTTAAAAGAAAAATTTAATGAAACATTTAAAGATATACCTAAAAGAAAATTAAAAGCCTATCTTATAGTGGATAAATACTATTCAAATGAATCGCAAGAAATTGTTTTTGCGGAAACGGCAGGACTGGCAAAGGCAAAAGGATTAGCAAGTGGTAATTTTGATGATTATAGCTTTACGGAATTGAGAGCGGAAAGACAAAAATGTTTTGATAAATATTCTGAAAAGCAACTAATACCAATAAAAGAATTATTAGAGCGTGGTTGGTGGTTTTATTGTGCAGGCTGTGGAAGTGTGCAAATAAATGAGGATGATATTGAAGATGGCAATGCTTTTATAGGCAGTTACGAAGACGAATATCACGATTTTGTAAAAGGCACTGTAATTTGTGATGCTTGTGCCTCTAAGAACCCTGAACTTTTGGAGGTCGAAAATGCAAGATAGATTTTATTATAACAAATATAGCCCAAAAGAAATGTGGAAAAAATTCGGCGTTTACTCTGTACACTTTTTCCCATTTGAAAATCAAGATTTGGATGCTTATAACCCTAAAATGGGCTTGAGCATTGAGGAATATTCTGAAAAATTAAAAGAATATCAATACTCAACAGTTTATCAAGGCATAAGATATTTCTTTAAAGAACCGCATAAGCTCCAAGAATTTTGCGAAATGATTGAGAGAGAGGTGGATAATGATAATTAACGAAAATGCAGTTTGGTTAAGAGATAAATTTTATATTGATGACGAAGCCATACAGGTCGGTGATTATATTTCTGATTTTTCAGCTCTTTTTAATAGTAAAAAAATGACGATAAAAGCTGATAAAATCATAGAAACCAAAAACCCAGTAGCGATAAGAACAATCGAACATATCACTCAACACGAAAAATTAAAATCGGTTGTTGAAAAGAATAATAAAGTAGAGATTCAAAAAGTTTGCTTTAGAGATGTTTTATATCTATGCAACAAAAAATACGATATTTGTGTTCTTCCTAAATACCTAGATTTTTTAATCGGATTTGAATTATTCTACGACCCAAAAGAACAAGGTATATATTGTTTTGACTATCAACCAGCGTATAAATATGCCGAACTTGACGAGGCGTACGACCTAGTAGCTTTCATTAAAATATTAGACAAAAAATATTGCAAAAAATTTATTCAAAAACTTAAGAATTTAAATAAATTTTACGCCGAAATGGAGGTGGAAGATGAAACACCAAAAGCCATTAAGTAGGCGTTTCTGGGACGACGACCTAGAGATACCATTTTACAAACGCTGGGCGAGAAGATTAGAACGAATTTTTCTCAAAAAAGAAATAAAGCAGGAATTTTTTGACATTCCGATGACGTGGATAGATGAAACAGCAACATTTTCCGCAGAGGATTTGCTCAAGCTCCAGTGTAAAAAAAATTACGACAGGGAATGTTTAGGCAAATGGGAATCGGACATCGCTAAAGTTGTAGGAATCCCAGAAGAAATGCTTCTGGAAAAAGAAGAAATAACTGCAACAGAAGCAAAACTTCACAAAAGTTCATGAAATTAAGTAAATAAAGGAGCAGAAACTATGGATAAAATTTTAAAAATGAGGAAGAATGTTGACAAGAACACTTTTAGCTTACAAGAAGCATCGGACTATTTAGAGTTAAGTTATGGCTCTACATATAAAATAATAGTGCAACTTGAAAAAGTTTCTTATTCGGATTACGGAAACGGAAAAAAGAAAAATATAAGAGTTGATAAAAAATCCCTCGAAGAATTTAAAAAGTCGAAATTTATAGAAGCAAAAACGGAGTAAGATAAATGAGCATAAGAAAGCGTACTTGGATTGACAAGCAAGGTGTAAAGCACGAAAGCTGGGAGTATTGTATTACTATTCAGAAAAATCCAAGAGTTCAGAAACGTCAAAGCGGATTCGCTAAAAAGGGCGATGCTGTTGCTGAATATGATAGAATAAAAGAAGAATTAAAAAGAGGACGAGGCGTAACCGATGCGAACTTGATATTTGAGGGATGTAAGTCTATTTATATGAAAAAGAAGTTTGCTAAAAATACGAGAGATAAATACGAAACTTTTTTTAAATTACATATATTACCTTTTTTCGGAAAGCGGATTATGTCAGAAATTACCTCGATTGAGGTTGATAATTGGATAGAAAAATTATTAAACAAGGAAATCGGAATCCCGACCATAAACGATTGTTTAAAAATCTGTAAGGCTCAATGTAATTATTTAGTGAGAAAAAAGGTTATTTATAATAACCCTTTTGAATATACCGACAAAGTGAGTGGTATTGCTAAAAAGAAAGTATGTAGATGTTTTACAATTCGACAATCTACAAGGATGCTAAGACGAGCACGCAGTAAATTCCCAAGAAAGTTTTATATGCTTTTATACTTAGCTCTTTATACGGGGATGAGAGAGGGTGAATTACTCGGCTTGGACATAAAGTATATAGATTTTAAAAATCTTACAATAGAAGTAGCTCAACAATATACAGCAGGCGAGCTAAAAGAAGTTTTGAAGACATCAAGCTCCTATGGCTTTGTCGAAATTGAGCCCGAAGTTGCGGAAGAATTAAAAAGTTATATTGAAGAAAATAATATAACTTCTGGACTTTTATTTACCAATGAGAGCGGAAATCCAATTAATAAAAATAATATGATGCAGAGATGGTTTAAACCGATGCTCAAGAGTTTAAAATTTGATAAAACTATGAGATTCCACGATTTAAGACATACCTATGCAAGTATAAATCTTTCTTCTGGTGTTCACTATTTATATGTATCTAAGCAATTACGACACTCTAAGCCGTCTGTTACGTTAGATATTTACGGACACTTTGTCCCTGATGCTCACAAACAAGAAGAAGTTAAAATGATAGGGCAAAAATTTCGTGAGCAAATAGTGAACATTGACGAATATAGAGCAATAAAAAAGAGGGTCGAAACCCTCTGATATTAATGGTGGGCGTTGAGAGGCTCGAACTCCCGACATCTTCCTTGTAAGGGAAGCGCTCTACCAACTGAGCTAAACGCCCGCACCAATATTTAATTTTCAATTCTTTTTTGTTTAGCCCGGTTGGATTAATTAAACCCGTCGCGCTTACACGCGCCTCGGAGCTAAACGCCCGCACCAATATTAATCACAATGAAATATACCTTAACTTAAAACCCAATGCAGACAATCTCTTTGTGCAAAATTAATCTTACCTGAAACAAATTTGTTTGTCAATCAGATATTTTATCTCCCAATTTACGCAATTTCTTCTGTCGATTTCTTTTTTCTGACAATCTCTGTTGTTTCAACACTAGAGCTTTTTGGCACTGGTCTTTCTTGTAGCGCAGGCTCGCAACAACTCTCGCAATTGTTCAATCTTTCATCACAACATTCGGTTGCAAGCTCTTGATACTCATTAAGTAATTGCCTGGTATCTCTTACTTGGTCCAAGACTATTCCTAAATCATTAGCCAGTTCAAGTTGATTTTGCTTTAAAATATCTCTTTCTACATTTGATTTATTAATCAAATATTTTGCCGCATTAACTTGCTCATTTTTCATTTCATGATAATTCGCACTGATTTTTTTGTTTCTGTCATTAGCGTGACTTATCGATTTGTATAAAGAAATCCCCAAAAGTATCCATAAAGAATTTCTAAGGGCAAATCCTGTTGCCTTTGCAGTTAAAGGAGCCTTGTTTGCAAACTTTTCAAATCCTTCAGTTATTCTTGGTAAAGTCCGCGTAGCGAATTTGCTTTGGTTTATATTTTTTGCCAGTTTTGCGATACTGCTTTCAGCATCCACAAGTGCTTCAGGATTCTTTTCCGTAATCTTTTGAGCAATCTTACCTAAGCCCATAGAAGCAAAGATTGTCCCAAGCAGCAACACGCCAAAATCGCCGAAAGCAGATGCTATAGGGTGTTTCTTTTGAGCTTTTTGTGTGCCCGAAGAGTCAAAAATACCTGCCTTTTTCGCCGCTCCGTAAATCGCAGCAACCGATAAAATAACACCCCAACCCACGGCATTACTGCCCATCGTACGAAGTCTATAACTCAACGGAATCCCCTTACTGAAAGGCTCTCTGGTCCCGGCTACAATACCCTTTGCAATTGTATCTACCACTGGCATTGCATAAAATAGTCCAACGACTGTTCGTCTATTTTTTTTCTCTTTATTTTTATCAACGGATTTGGCATACGCAAGTGATTTTACTTGAGAATCGTTAAGATTGACAATAACCTCGGCTTGTTCCATTTTGTTTCTTGATTTGAAACCGACATTTGATTCTGAATTTCCAATCGATTGCACTTGCATTGAAACCACCTCACTTATACACATACACACACTGCATTATAATATAGTAAAACCGAAAAGTAAATATAGTTGCTAGTTCGATAATTTATATTAATAATTCTTTACAAGTTTTTATTTTCCAACTAAAATGTATTTATGGAAAGATTTTTTATTAAAACAATGGGGTGTAAATCAAATCAACTTGAGGGAGCTTTGATTGAAGAAAATTTGATTAAAAACGGACTTGCAAAGGCTGAAAAAATAGCAGATGCTAATATTTTTATTTTAAATTCCTGTACTGTCACTCACAAAAGTGATAACGAGGCATTTTATATTCTCCAAAAGGCAAAACAAAATAATCCAAGTATAAAAACCGTTTTAACCGGTTGCATCGCGCAAATTGAAAAGGACAACTTGCTGAACAATCCCAATATTGACATTGTTTTAGGTAATGATGAAAAATTGGATATGTTCAGGCATTTAGGTCTATCTTGTTCAGTTTGCAAAATCGAAAACTTAAATTCTTTTAATAATGTTTTTTTACAAGATACTAAAAAGACCCGTGCCAGTCTAAAAATTCAGGATGGATGTGATAATCGTTGCTCATATTGTATAATCCCTTTTGCCAGAGGTAAAAACAGGAGTGCTGATTCGGATTTTATTTTAGAACAAATAAAAATTTATGAGAATATAGGGTTTAAAGAAATTGTTTTGACTGGAATTCATATCGGGCAATGGGGATTGGATTTGCAGAATGGAGAAAATTTCCTGCACTTATTACAAAATATTGAAACGAAAACTGATATAAATCGCTTTCGTTTGGGGTCTTTAAATCCGCTTGAAATTAATGACGAAATGCTTGAATTTTTGCAAAATTCAGAGAAATTTTGTCCTCATTTTCATCTTTCGCTTCAGTCAATGTGTGATAAAACTTTGAAATCAATGAATAGACATTATTCGGTAGCTCAAGCGCTCGATTTGATTGAAAAAATAAATAAATCTTTTCATCTACCATTCATCGGAAGCGATATTATTGCAGGATTTGCGGGCGAAGACGAAGATGATTTTGGAACGACTATTGAAAATTTGAAAAAATCCCAATTAACTCAAATACATACTTTCCCATATTCAATTAGAAAAGGGACTTTAGCCGAAAAATTTGAGGGGCATTTAGAGGCAAAATCAAAAGAAGAAAGAGCTAAAATTATCAAAGAGATTTCGGCTCAAAAGCATAGTGAATTTTTACAGAAAAACTTGGGGACTATTCAGGAGGTTTTAATTGAAAAAAACTTGGATAAAAAAACAGGCATGGTTAAAGGCATTAGTCGGAATTATATAAATATTTTAATTGAGCCCAAAATTGATTTTAATCAGGTTAAAAATACCATTCAAAAAGTTGATATTCTTGAAATTACCCCCGTAATCGGAGAAATATTAAAATAAAAAGGCAGGAAGTTTTGAGACTATTTTCTTATAAAACTTCTTAAAAATTTTATAGGTTTTATTTTCCTTAATTTTTTCTTTAATATCAAATACGCCGAGAAGTAGCTTGTAGGAGCTATCTGTTTTAGACGCATAAATTTCCGCTGTTATTTTTTTAGGTTTATCATCTTTATTTATTGGAATTTTTAATATTTTAATTGCAATAGTAGAACTATACGCTTCCGGTTTAAGCACTGATTGTGTGTCTACAACTTGTTCAAAAGATTCCCCTAATATTAAATCCCTGTCTTTAAAAATAACTTTCAAATATAATGAGTCAATATTATATTGAGAAAGATTTTTCAATCTGATATTTAAATAAACATCGTCTTTGCAGGTCCAATTATTCGATACAAATTTCCCTTGAATTTCGTCAATTTTAAGGTCTTCAATAGAGAGTATATTTGTATTGAAATATTTATCTATTTTTTTTATTTTGTACTGATGTAATTCAGATTGTGCTATATTTCCTTGTGCAGCTTCATTTGCAGCCAAATTTGACAGAAATTTCTTGTACTCTTCATAATTTATTATCTCGGGAGTTTCTTTAAAGACTTCTTCAAAATATTCATAAGCCAAATCCGGATTGTCTTTCATTAAAAGCAACGCCAATTTATACTTGATAATTGGGGCATTAACAATAGTTAATGCCATCTTTAGTGAATTTATTGCTTCTTCTATTTGCATATTGCGAACATTTTCTTCTGCAAAATAAACATACGATGATGCTAAACTATTTTTAATCGATTGAATATGTTTATATTTAGTTATTTGATAGTAAGCTAAGGATTTTTGATATTTTAAAGCAGCCTTATTGTAATCAGCTTGATTATAATATATGTTACCTAATTTATTATAAATATCAGCTTTATATTCAATTAATTTTTCATCAGGTTTTTCATCCAAATCGTCCATCAATTGCTGGGCACTATCAAGGCGATTCATGCGAGTATATAAAATTGCGAGCTTATATATCGGACTAAATTCCATATAGGGCGCCTTATTTATGGCTTCCTTGTATTCAATTTCAGCATTTTTGTAATCTCTTTTGGCTTCATTTAAAAATGCCAGCCGCATATTAATTTTATAATTTCCAGGCTGTTGTTCTTCCAAATATTTATTTTTGTCAATCAAAACACCTATTAGGTAATAATCTATTGCATCATCCTGCGATTGTTGCTTAATTTGGTCTTGCCCCTCATAAACTTGATGCAGAACTAGGCAAAGAATGGAGGCAACAATAACAAAAACTGCAATGATTGTTATTGCAAACGTTCTTAAATATTCAAAAAAAGTTCTTCTATTCATTATCTTCCTGTATTGATATCGACTCCATACCACTTAATTTGTGGAATTTTTTGTGTACAGCTTGGATTGGTTTTTTCCCGTTAACATCTATTATCGCAATAATTTTTGTCAAATTGGTATTTTCATCATTTTGTTTTTTCGAAATTTCATGTATATGGTCAAAATTTTCTACAATATAAGTATGCACATTATTTATATTTTCAGGGGTGCATAATATCGTTATCTTTAAACGTCTTATGTTTTTGGTACTTTTAACCAAAACTTTTTGTTCAAATACTCGAACAAGAACAAGAACGACAACACTGAAAAATGTCGCAATGAACGCAACATCAATCATACCTGCACCACAAGCCATGCCAATGCTCGCCGCTACCCACAAAGTTGCAGCCGTTGTAAGCCCATAAACAGAGGAACCATGTCTCAAGACGGTTCCACCACCGATAAAACCGATGCCTGTGAGGATTTGTGCGGCTACTCTAGCTGGATCACCGTAAGCTTGTGGGTGAGTTTGATCAATTGCCATTGGAAACGCATATATTGAAAGTATCGTAAAAACACTTGACCCCAAACACACCAAAATATGAGTCCTTAGCCCTGCGTGTTTATTTGTTAGCTCTCTTTCAAGCCCTATACCAAACCCAAAAATAATTGAGGCTGCTATACGGGTTAAAATCAATAACTCAAACGCCAAATCGTGCATTCTTCACTCCTAATTACTCTTAATTATATCTTTTTCATTATTATATCACTGATTGAATTAAATGGCTAGTTTTTACCTTACTTTGCTTTTGGGATCCAAAACATCACGTATTGTATCACCTACGAGATTAAACGACAATACCGCAATAAAAATTAAAAATCCCGGCGTCAAAAGCCATGGGCGATATAGTATGTTAATGTATTCCTGTGCCTCTTTCAACATATTCCCCCAACTCGCGTCAGGCTGCTGAATCCCAAGCCCCAAAAAGCTTAGTCCGGATTCCGCAAGGATATAAGAAGGGACACTGAGGGTCATCGCAACTATTACGTAACTTGTCGTCTGCGGCAAAATATGTTTTAAAATAATCCTTAACCTCGAAGCCCCAATCGCTTGTGCTGACTGAACGAATTCCTGCGTTTTAATAGACAACACCATGCCCCTTACGACACGAGCAAATCCTGCCCAGCCGATAAGTGCCAAAATTACTACAATCAATATAAACCTTTGGATGCTAGTCATATTAGACGGTAAAATTGCGGCAAGAATTATCAAAAGATAAAAACTTGGGATTGACATAACCGCCTCCGCAAATCTCATCATTAACATATCAACTTTTCCGCCGAAATACCCTGAAACTCCGCCGTACAAAAGTCCGATAGGAAAAAGTACGAAAAGCGCTAAAAACCCTATTGTCATTGAAATCCGACCGCCAAAAAGTATTCGAGAAAAAACATCTCGCCCGTTTATGTCAGTGCCAAGCAGGTATAAGCGCCCTTCGGGCGCTACTCCTATCAAATGCCTTGAACAAGGAATTAAACCCAAAAACTTATATTTTTCACCACGTGGGAACAATTTAAGATAATATTTTTGAGTTCTGTCCAATTTATAATCGACTTGCATAGCCTCGGGGTCAAATTCTCGCTTATAAGTATAGGTGTAAGGCAAGGAGAACTTACCATTTTCGTTTATCGTAAAAATTTTGGAGGGCGGAGCGTAAGACATGTTTCTATCAGAAAAATCTTTGGAATAAGGTGCTATAAAATCTGCGAAAAGCAGTGAAAAATAAATCACAAACAACACAATACAAGCGATTAGCGTGAACTTATCCCGCATTAGCTGTTTTATGATTGATGTATCTTTGTAATTGTTTTTCATATGAAATTCTGTTCCCCCCGTTTACCGTTTACCGTTTACTGTTTGCTGTTTACCGTTCTTATTCTCGGGTCTGTAAATATCAACAAAATATCCGCAATCAAATTTCCTAAAACCAACATGACCGCACCCATCATTAGAGATGCCATAACTAGGTTTATGTCTGATTTCAAGACGGCTTCGAGAACCAATCGACCAAGCCCCGGATATTGAAACACGTATTCGGTTAAGGCTGCACCGCTTAAAAGCGACGCAAACTCAAAGCCCAAGAGTGTTATCATAGGATTAATAGCATTTCTCAAGGCATGTTTGTACAAAACCTTAAATTCACTTAAACCTTTTGCCCTCGCGAATTTCACGTAATCACTGTCTAAAACATCCAACAAATTCGCCCTCATCTGTCGTTGAAGCCCCGCAAGCGAAATCGTGAACAAAACTGTAGTCGGGAGAATTAAGTGATGAGTAATATCCCAAATTTTCCCGAGCAAATTCATCTCATTAAAATTGTAACTGGTAAGCCCACCGACAGGAAACCAGCCTGTTTTTACGGCAAAAATCAACAATAAAATTGCGAAGAAAAATGACGGAATTGCCATTCCGATACTGGTTAAAACGGTTAACATTCTGTCCAGTGGCGTTTTCCAGCTTATTGCGGCTAAAATCCCTAAAGGAACGCCGACGAGCCACGTTAAAAGGATTACGAGTGCGGTTAAGAGCAGAGTGTTTGGGATTCTTTCTTTTAATTTGCCTGCGACGCTTTCGCCTGTTGAGCAAACGCCCAAATCCCCTTGCACAAATGCTTTCGCCCATAGGGCGTACTGCACATAAATCGGTTTGTTCAGTCCTAATCTTTCGGTTTCTTTTTGCAGAGTTTCTTTTGAGATTGAGGGGTTTAATTTCAGCTCCGCAAGCGGGTCGACAGGACTTAGCCTTATTATAAAAAAGCTTATCAGCGACACCACAATCAATAATGGTATCGTTTGAAGTATTCTTTTTAGTATGTAGATTAATATCTGCACTACCCGTATCCTTTTTACTTTTTGCTTTTTACTTTTTGCTTAACATAAATTTCGTCCAAATTGTACGTCACGCCCGACAGCGGGGATGGGAATATGTTACCGAATTTTTTGCGTATTGCGATTACCCTGATTGGTGAATACAGATAAATTATCGGTTTTTCATCGTAAATTATCTGCTGATACTCGTCGTAAAGCTTTTTTCGGTCGTTAAAAGTAATCTTTAACGACGCTTCATCAATTATTTTATCAAGTTTGACCTCCCAATCAAACCTGTCCGTCGCTTTTCCGTCAGGTCTTTGGTTAAAAAGGTGCAACGAACCCGTTGAATACCAGACATTTTTACCGTTGTGAGGTTCTAACGGCGTTCCCGTAAGCCCCATTATTACTAAATCCCAGTCAAGTGAATTTACTAATTTATTGACGAGTGAATTGAATTCTACTGGCTTGAAATTTACCCTCATCCCCAAATCTTCCAAATCCTGCTTAACCATGACCCCAATTGCTTCACGTTCGGTGTTGCCTGCATTCGTGTAAAGGTCGAATTCTACTCTGTTGTTTCGCTTGTCGTATAAAATTTTATTTTTCCAATAAAACCCCGATTTTTTCAAATATTCTTTTGCCTTTTTTAAATCTTTCGGATGTCCGTTTGCCAATTTTTTGTTCAAATAAATCGAGTTCAGGCTTTCTGCGGTAAACAGAGGTGAAGCCAAGCCGTTTGCAATATTGTTTACCATGTTTTGTCTGTCGATTGCCCAATCGATTGCATATCTGAAGTTTCTATCGTTAAACCAAGCCTGTTTCTTAGTTGCGACATAGTATTTACCCTGCTCGTTTTTACGCTTGTTCATATTTATCGCAACAAACATAGTTCCTGTGTCAGGTCCGATATTGTAGATTATAAAATCGGATTTTGCCTCTCGTTTTTTATATCTGCCGACATTTGAACCTCGTAAAGAAATCGTATCAAGCTCCTTTGCCTCAAATTTCAAAATCTCGTTGTTCAAATCCCCGACAATCAAATAAATTATTTTATCAAGATAAGGAAGTTTTTCGCCGTTTAAATTTATTTCATAGTAATTCGGATTTCTCTCAAAAACTATTCTTTGCGCCGGCACATACTCTTTAAGCTTGAAAGCACCGCTTATAACAAAATTTTTCGGCGGCGTTGTCGTCGACCAAAAAGATTGAAAATATTTTTCACCTTTTCTCACCGCAGGTTCAAAAATATGCTTTGGTGCAATCGGTGCTGATAAAATCCTTAAAAAAGGTGCGAAAGGTTTTATTGTCGTAAATTTTACGGTATAATCATCGGTTTTTTCAACTTTCGGGAGTTGTCCGTCAATTAAGACAGAATCTCGTGTCGAGGTGTTTCCAAGCCCTGTTAAAATAATTTTGTTCCACGTAAAAACCACATCCTCAGCCGTAATCGGTTTATTGTCCGACCATTTTATCCCTCGTCTTAATTTGAACGTGTAAGTTTTTCCATCAGGTGATATTTCAAAGGATTTGGCGAGTTTCGGGACGGCTTCGCCGTCCTTAGCCCTTGTTGCAACAAGCCCGTCAAACATAGTGTCCGCCATCGTCGCAGAGGTTGCGTCTTTTGTGTTGAACGGGTTAAAGGTCTTGGGACCTTCTCCGATTGTTGAAGCGACCAAAACGCCGCCAAAGCCCCCTACGGGGGCTTGACTTTGCAGATAATCAATCCCATTTATCGTAACCGTTTTTGGACTTGCAGGAAGCTTTACAGGTGCTAAACTTTCTGTCTTTGCTGTTTTTAGCGTTTCAAGTTCGGGAATATCGGCATTAATAAAGAATTTCAATGCAAATAAAACCAAGATAATTATTAATAAAACATACAAAAATTTCTTCATGTTATTAAATTAACATAAACAAACTTTTTTTTGACCTGCACAAATGGAGCTAACAATTTATTAATTTAGGAATTTTGTTGGGCTTTAACTTCATCAACGTACTTTCGACCTAACAAGGATGATATTAGCATTGCATTGGCAGAAAGGAGATAAGTAAGTGCTGCTGGAAATAAATTTTTTCTAAGTGGTTTTAACATCTCAGGTGCGAATTTTTTTGCAGCACTCAAAGCCCTTTTTGTTGCAAATCCTTCGTCTAATAATAGTGGTGCAAAGGCAAGTAAGCTTAATTTTCCGATATTATCATGTACAAATTTTGTAATAGAAAACGATTCTTTTTGATTGCTATTTCTTGCAGTTTTAGGCTTATTGTAGGCATTACCAATGGATTGTAGAATAATGACGGCTACGGTGGATAGCATTAAAGGATTTTTCAAAAAAGAGGGCATTTTACTAAGAACTTTATAATACAATTTGCCTAATTTTGTACAATTATGATTAATGGCATGACCTGCTTCGTGTAAAGATAAAGATGCTCTTTCCATCGCTGTATCAATTTGTTTTATACCATTTTTTGCAGAAAACACATACGCCCCTCCGCCATAGTTTTTGATTATATTTTTAGCATCCCCAGAGCCTTCAGGTGCAATATAATATTTCACACCTTTTTTGATTAAATTATTTTTATCATCTGTAAGCATAGTAGAAAATACTTTTTTTACACTGTCAAAATTGATCCCTAATTCCTTGTCATTTTTTATCATTTTTTGAGTAATAATGTGAAACAAAGGAATATTCGCCATGGCAATACCCCCCGATAACAATAGTAAATGTATTGGAGGATTCTTTTTTGGGGGTTCTAAAACAGGCGGAATTGGAGCAGGCTTAGGGAGTCTTTTATTCTGCTCATTGTTCAAACGCTGTGCCAATAAATTATTATTTTGAATTGTTGTCACTAAAAATCACACTTTCATAAATCTACATACTGTATTAAAACAGAGAACTCAGAAAAATTGCTATTTAAAGCACAAGAAGTTAAGTTTCATTAATTTATATCAGAAATTTCGGTTTTAATTTTTATAAACGTATATGCGTTAAAATCCATGGAGCCGTAAATCAGCTTAATTCTCCGTTCGTTATAAGGAAGTATTTTTACAAAATTAAGCGCAGTTTCATCAAAATCACTGGTAGTCTCTATTGCAGGAATTTTTGCCACAAGGTTGTAAGACTGATAAAAATCTAAATACACCTTATCTTTAATTTTTTCGCCGACAATTTTGTAATGCCCGACAGGGATTTCAGCACCGTCATCATTTATCAAGCAAACAGGAACACCCAAAAGAAGATTTTTTTGTGCTGTTTCATCCAAGTACCCGCCGTCATTTTCTTCATTTACATCTTTACCCGCAAAAGGTTTGGCTTTCCCCCCTCTTTTTTGCTTGCCTCTTACTTCAGATAAAGCTTTTTGAAACTCCTCCTCTGTAACTTTTTTTTGACCTGCACAGATGGTATTTATCAGTTGATTTATTTCATCTTGCAATTCTTGAAGTTATGAATTTTAAATAATAATTTATCCCCTAAGTCTTCTCAACTCTTCCAATTCGTTCTGGAACGGGGAGAGTTTTACCAATTTTTCAATAATTCTCGGCATTATCGAGATTACAGAATCGACTTCTTTTTCTGTTGTAAATCTGCTTAAACTAAATCTTATGCTTCCGTGCAGTGCCGTAAACGGCACGCCCATTGCTCTTAGGACATGGCTCGGCTCCAAGGAGCCGGAAGTACAAGCACTTCCTGAGCTCGCGCAAATGCCAAAATCGCTCAAATGAAGCAAAATCAATTCGCCCTCTATGTATTCAAACCCGATATTCGTGGTGTTTGGAACTCTATTGTTAAACCCGCTGTTTAAACGTGTGTTAAAAACAGTTTTTAAAATTGTACTTTCAAGTTTGTCCCGTAAACGTTTGACTTCTGTGGCTTCATATTCAAGACCTTCTTTTGCAAGTCTTGCCGCCTCTCCGATTGCGACAATATAAGGCACATTCTCTGTCCCTGCGCGTTTTCCACGTTCCTGATGCCCCCCGATGATTAGAGGTGAAAATAAGGTTCCTGATTTAACATACAGAGCCCCAACGCCCTTGGGGGCATGGAATTTATGCCCTGAAAGACTTAGCAAATCAATATTTGCAGCCTGTACATCAATCGAAATTTTACCCGCCGCCTGCACCGCGTCAACGAAAAGTTTTGTGTCTTGATTTTTCGATTTGATAATTTGAGAAATTTTTCCAATCGGGAAAATTATCCCCGTTTCGTTATTCGCCCACATGCAAGAAACAAGTGCTGTGTGCTCATTTACTGCCGCCGCCAAAGCGTCTAAATTCAAATCACCGTTGGAATCAACGCCAATGTAATCAACCTTATAACCATGTTTTTCAAGGGTTTTATAGAGGTTCAAAACGCAAGGATGTTCAACTTTTGTTGTTATAATGTGTTTTTTGGTTTTATTTGATTCTAAAACCCCTCTTATAGCCGTATTAGCACTTTCAGAGCCAGATGCGGTAAAGAAAATTTCCTTATCGCTCTTTGCGTTGATAAAATCTCTAATCTGTTCGCGAGCTTTCACTACAGCCTTTTGAGCCACACCGCCAAAACTATATATGCTTGATGGATTTGCATAATTCTCACCCAAGAAAGGTAACATCGCATCCAAAACTTGTCCGTCAACTCTTGTCGTTGCGTTGTTATCTAAGTAAATTAAGCATTTTTCTTTCATTTTTTTGCCTTCTTTCTCCGTTGAGCTCCTGCGAAACGTGAGAAATGGCCTCACGACTTCACTAAAATTATTATTTTATCACTTGGGTCTCATATAGTGAGACACCATTACACCTAATTGTTTTGTTGGCGCCTTTACTAACTTTTTTGAACTACTACTTTGCTTTTTCGAGATGTCGGCTTACTCGCTTTATTGCACTCGCTGTTTTTTACTCCGTCCCTAATTTTAATTAAGATTTGCCCGCTCGCATCTCCTTTGCTAGAGAAATTTTAATTGTTGGGTTTTTGTTGGTGCGGTTAAATCCGCACCCTACCACTTTTTCCTTTTTACTTCTTCTGGGCTTGATGACGGTGGGTTAGGGAACCCACCCTACTTTAAAGACCTTTCAGCTTTTAAACCTTTCAACCCTTCACCCTTTCAACCAAAATCACCTACCTCAATAACTTCTATTTCTTCATCAAGCATCTCTCTCAAAGTGGCTTCGACAAAATTTTTGAGAGTCATTGTCGAGTTTTTGCATTTTGAACAGCAGCCTTTTAATTTTACATAAACCTTATTGTCGTCAATATCAATCAAATCAATATCTCCGCCATCTTTTCTTAACTCTGTCGCTATTTGATTTTCTATTATGTCATTAATTTTAATAATTTTTTGAGTTTTTGTCAGTATAGGTTTTGCCTTGGAGGTTTCAGAGCCATAATATTTATCCAAAATAGCCTGAATATCCGCTTTACAATTTCCGCAAGCACCGCCTGCTTTTGTGTAGTTGGTAACTTCTTCAAGCGTTTTAAGGTTATTGTCTTTAATAGCGTTTAAAATCTGTTTTTCGGTAACACTGAAACATGTGCAAACCATTTTGTCTTTTTCATGAGGCGCAACATCTTCCTTGAAATACTTGCTTAATGCATTTTCCAGCGCTTCATGTCCCATAACCGAACAGTGCATCTTTTCAGGTGGAAGTCCGCCCAATCTATCTGCAATATCCTTGTTTGTAATTTTTTTAACTTCATCAAGAGGTTTACCTATAATCATCTCGGTAAGCACGCTTGAACTTGCTACTGCAGAACCGCAGCCGAAAGTCTGAAATTTAGCATCGACTATCATATTATCTTTTATTTTTAGATATATTTTTAAAGCATCACCACAAACCAAGGAACCTGCTTCGCCGATTGCTTCTGCATCGTCAATTTTCCCAACATTTTTGGGGTTTCTGTAGTGTTCCATAACTTCTTTTGTATAATCCCACATAATCAATTCCCTTTTTATCTTTACCTTAATATTTTACCCCAAAAAACAATTATTTAATATCGGGAAAAAGATAAATTTCTCCCGATATATTTCGCCATTTTATCCAACCTATTTTTTGAAGTTTATCTATGTCAAACGCTATTATCAAAAGCCAATTGCCTTTAACTGAGGTTAGTTTTACATTTTGAGGCAGTGTAATTTTGCCGATTGTTTGCGAGTCCTCGGAATTTGAGCTGTAAATTGTTTTGGTTTCTTCGGGCGCATCTTTCATATAATAAAGCCCGTATTTTCGTCCATAAATATTAAAAAACGTGCGCCAGTTCATAAATCTGTATTCATCGTCTTTTTTAACCCAACCTTTTCGTTCGCCGTTTGAATTATAAACAACCTCAACCCAATCTTCGTTGTCATTTTCATCAGTCACTGTCAGAAATGCAAGGTCTTTTTTTGGTAAAAACACTGCAAAAAGATTACTTGCGGAAATATCAGGACAGTTATAACTCTTGTTATCCCAAAGAATATTCAACAGTAATTGCGAATTTTCGTTAGGCTCTTTATAAATTTTGATTTGATTTGATGCTTGATAAACTCCGATAGAATTTGTGTTTATATTATTTACATAATAAGGCATAACATCAGCGTGAACAGGCAATATTAGCCCAAGTAAAAAAGTTAAAATAACTAAGATTTTTTTCATAATCACCCTTCCAAATTTAAGCTCTGAGAGCAATGTGCTCAAACTCTTTTTGTAAATTATCCTGAACCGATTTCATTTGAGCGTCAACTATTTCGTCCGTCAATGTTGCTTGCTCATCCTGCATTTTTACTCTAAAAGCAATACTTTTAAATCCTTCTTTAATATTTTCGCCTTTATAAACGTCAAAAACCTCGCAGCCTTTGAAAAGACTTGATTTAACAGCTTTTTTTATAACTTTTTCGAGCTGTTCATAACTCACATCTTCTGGGACAATAAACGCCAAATCTCTTTGAACTTCAGGGAATTGAGGCAATTTTTTGTATCTTACCGTGGTTGGATTTATCGCTTTTATAATTTCATCCAAGTTCACTTCAAACAAAAAGGCTTCTTGGTTTAATTTTAGTTTATCCTTTAAAATAGGATGAAGTTGCCCAATATATCCCAATTCTATAAGGTTTTTACCCAACATAACTATTTTTGCGCTTCGATAAGGATGAAGCGAGTCGATATTTTCACAAGGTTTAAATTGGATTCTATTTGAAAGATTAAGCTCCTCAAATAAATTTTCAAAAATCCCTTTTAAAGTATAAAAATCTGTACATTTGTCTGTCGCCTGCCATTTTGAATTTTCAATATTACCTGTAATAACGCCTGAAAGCATCTTAATCTCGTCAACGCCACTATTTTTTTCATCCGCGGGCGTATTTTTGAAGTAAACTTTTCCGATTTCATAAGCCCAGAAAGATTTTTGGGCGTTAGCATAATTATATTTCATACAATGTAAAACGTTTGCGATTAAAGTCTGCCTAAGCATCGTATATTCTTCGCTTTGCGCATTTTCTACTTTTACTGCTTTTTCTTCGTTATAATTGAGCGCAAATTGTTTTAGCAACGATTCACCGATTAAAGATGTAGTTATAATTTCGTTTAGTCCTGCCGCTAAGAGTATTGAATTTATTTTATTTAAAGTCTGTTCTTCAAGCGAAATTACCGGAGACTGGTTTTTGCTTGGCAGACTCGGTGCTATTTTGTCATATCCGTTAATTCTTGCAATTTCTTCAATTAAATCTATTTCCCTTGTTACATCGTTTATTCTGAACGACGGCACTTCAAATTTCGCCGCATTCTCATTTTTCCCGAGCAATTTAAACCCCAACTTTCCAAGGATTGAAACGCATTTTGAATTTTCTATCCCACAGCCCAAAACTCTTTTTACCTGCGGAAATCTTAAAGTTATTTCTGAGTTTTCAAGTTCGTTTTCACCATCCTCAACTATCGCAACAACTTTTGCCTCAGCTAGTTCCGCCAAAAGCTGCATTGCGCGCATTAGAGCAGGCTTAACCGCTTCGATATCTACGCCTCGTTCAAATCTTGCACAGGCATCTGAGCGATACCCCACACTTCTTGAACTTTTTCTGTTGCTTGACGGCACAAAATAAGCCGCTTCAAGTGCAATTGCAGTCGTTTCTGTATCTATTTCAGAGTTTTGACCGCCGAAAACGCCCGCTAAGCAAACGCCCTCATCTTTTGTTGCAATCAAAACACTGTCATTGGTTAAACTTCTTTCCACCCCGTCAAGCGTAGTAATTTTTTCACCGTCATATGCGCGTCTTACACATAAGTACCCGTCTAATTTATTTAAATCAAAAGCATGCAGGGGAATTCCGTATTCCAATAATACGTAATTAGTAATGTCAACAACATTGCTGATTGAGCGAATTCCGGAAGCAATTAGTCTCTTTTGCATCCATGCCGGTGACGGCTTGATTTTTATATCTTTTAAAACCCCCAAGGAATAATATTTACAAACATCTTTGTCAATTATTTCCACTTGAAACTTATCAGTGCTTAAATCAGTAGTGCTTGTTAGCGGTGAAAATTTCAGTTCCTTATCAAAAATTGCGCAAAGCTCTCTTGCAATGCCAATTACAGACATTTGGTCGCCTCTGTTCGCAGTGGGTGCAACATCAAGGATTATATCTTCTTCAAGACCTAAAACGTCTTCCAACGGTTTACCAAGCGCAATATCATTAAACAAGCGGTTTAAAACTAAAATACCATCTTCGCTTTGGTAATTTCTTTCCGTTAACCCGAGTTCGTCAGCCGAACAGAGCATGCCCTGAGAAACCACGCCACGAATTTCCGCTGGTGTCAGTGTAAACATTTCGCCTGTTTTTCTGGAAAATACTTCTGAACCCACTGAAGCGTAAGGAATTATCTGCCCTTCTTCAATGTTTTGCGCTCCACAGACAACAGTTTTCGTTTCTGTTCCTGTATCAACAGTAACCAAGTGTAATTTATCCGCATTTGGATGTTGGTCGATTTTAATTATTTTTGCGGTGATTATGTTTTTAAATTGAGGTTTAACATACTCAACAGCCTCAACCTCAAGCCCACTCATCGTAAGCTCGTGCGCTATTTGTTTTTCATTAAGCCCGCTTAAATCAACAAACTCATTTAACCAATTTAAAGATACTTGCATTTTTAATTCCTTTATAAATTAACAATCGGCGCCGAAGGCGCCTTTTACCACAACTTCATTTATTCCGATTTTATAATAAATAAAGTTTAATGTAAATAAATGAACTAAAAATTATACTCCCGACCCTTTTATCTCAATTTGCTTAAGCCGTTGTTCGATTTTTCGATACCATTTTAATTTTTGCTGGAAAAGAGTCTTATAACCTTTTAAATTGCCTGCGGCAATGTCAGAATTTTGTTTGTCACAAGTATCTTCAAGTGTTTTTGCCAAAAATTCAGAAAATTCTTTTCTATCCATAGTTGCATTTTCTACAGTTATGATCTTGCCAATTTCAACCATGACTTCGGGTTTATCCGCCCGCAGGAAGAAATAATTAACTCCAATCGGCAGCAAATTAACTTTTCCATACTTTTTAGCCGCTTTTTGGGCAATATAGGCAAGTCCTGTTTGAAATTCAATCGGTCTGAAATTTGGTGGTTTAATTATACCCTGCGGAAAAATATACAAAATGTTGTTTAAATCTTCAATAACGTCTATTGAATACTTGAGTGCGGTCATAGAAGCTTGCGGCGATTTTTTGTTAACAGGAAACGCTCCGGCACGCCTTAATAGCGGAAATCTATTGAGCTCCTCTACCATCAATCTAATTTCTTTGTCAAAAATTCTTTTTGTAATATTATATCCGACAATTCCGTCCCACCAATTCATATGCGGTGCAAAAGCTATTGTCGGAATGTTTTTATCTCTGTTTAAAAAATTATCTTCACCTTTATAACGAAGAGCAAAAAATCTATTTTCCAACATGCCGTAGAAAAATTGGTTACCAACCCATAGCCAAAAAGGTGTAGTTTTAGCCGGTTTAAACTCCTCGTCTTGGTTTCTTAACTTTGTCGGTGGTATATCAGAATACAATTGTTCAACATTCATAAATATAATCATACTAAAACTCTAAGCATTTGTGAATAGTTAAGGTGATTATTTTTAAAGAAAATTAATGAAAGTTAAATATTGGGGGAAATGATGCGATGTAAAACGCTTATAATGCCCAATGTAAAATTTATTTCAAATTATGTTACAAAAGTATGGAAAAATGGTATTATTTAATAAGAGTTACAATCTGAGGAGAAAATTTATGAAAAAAGCCCAAAGCGTTTTAGAATTTGCATTGTTATTATGTATTATTGTTCCTATTTCATTTGCGGTCTTTACAATATATAACAATCAAAAAATTAAACTTGCTGATATGACAAAATCTAGCGTTAAGTATCAATCGGTTAATTTAAGCTCACCAAGCTTAAATTCGGCAATATTGGATGACGTCGTTCCTTACAGCAAAACAGAAACTGCCGGCTCAAATGCGTTGACTTACGTTGGGAAGTCTGCCTCTGAGGTTGAAAGTGCTTTATCTTCTCTAACTTACTCTGATTTATCTGCTGTTGTTAATGCGAACGATACTGAAAATATATTTACTTTGGCTAATTCGTTAATTTCAATCCTTCATCTCAAATATGATAGAGTCTCTGAAAATGATGTTAACCGTGATACTTTGTCAATTTTAATCGGAGTTCTTAATGCTTCTGCTTCAGCTGTCGCGTCAAAAAACACAGAGGAATCAATAAAAGCGATAGCTAATAATTATATTGATCATTTCCATTCTTTATTAGATTAATTTTTAACAAAGAAATTTTTATTCTTTAGCTCGCTCCGTCTTATAAGAGTGCCACATTTTGTGCAAGATAAAATTTCAGCCGTACTATCAATTGGCATGAATAAATGCTCACAGCATTCATAATCCTGATTTTCATCATTTGGATTAAGATTGTAAACGGGTTTTTCGTTTCTTTTCATAAATTTTTTTATAATAAATTCTATAAAATACATATTACAATTCGAAACCAAAAGGCAAAAGTTCATTAATCGAGTAAATTTTGCATCCATCTTGAGTTTTCGTTATAATTTTGATTTCTTTATCCTTTTGAAATTCGAAAATCACCTGCCTGCAGGCTCCACAAGGGGTGCAATTGTCAATATTTGGAGAATATATTGCAACGGCAAGAATTGATTTTTCTCCATTTGTAATTGCATTTGCAATTGCGTTTCGCTCTGCACAAATTGCCAGACCATAGCTTGCATTTTCAACATTGCAACCAACGTAAGTTTTGCCACTTTCAGCCAAAACACATGCTCCGACAAAAAAGTTAGAATATTTTGCATAGGCATTTTTAGAAGCTTCTTGAGCCTTTTTTAATAAAATATCATAATCCATGATTATAAGTTTACACTATTTTTTCAAATGTAAATCAATTAATTAAAGGAATTTTTTTCTAATTGTTTGCATTTTTAAAAGAGCGGTGTAGGTAGGCAAAATAGTGATTTTTTCATTAATATCCAAAGATGTTAATAAATGTTCAATTGCATGTCTTATTTTTGGAATTACGATTATTTTTGAAGCATCAATCCCTGCATATTTAAGCCTTACTGCCATATCTTTTGCCCTATTTCCCGATACAACAATAGGGTTTTTGGTGTTTTGCAAAAATTCAAAATCAGAATCCCAAAGCCAAGAAACATCGCGTCCGTCAGCGTAATTATCATTTATCATTATTAAAATATTAGACGATAAATCAACAGTTTTAAGCACTTCGCTTGCCCCTGTCGGATTCTTGATAAGCTGGACAAGTACTTGATGACCTCGGAGGATTAATCTTTCTGCTCTGCCAAAAATTGATTGATAAGTATTAAGCGCATTTTGGATTTGGTTTTGGGTATATCCGAGTTCAAGCCCCAATGAAATTGCAGCCAGTGCGTTATAAGCATTGTACAATCCAATCAGCTTTACATTAAACTCAAATTCACCCTTAACAGAAGATATTTTAAGAATGGAATAATCCTCAAATATTTTGACATCTCCAGCGTAATCGCACTGAGGGCGTTTATATCCGCAATCACAATAATAATGCCCCTGTTGTGCAAAAAATCTTTGAGCATATTTTAAAGACTCCTTGCAAATCGGACAGTTTGCAGTTTCTGCAGGCGCATGAGAAGATATCGAACTGGAAACAATATCAACTTTGTCAAAACCAAAATAAACTTTATCTCTATTATCCCCTAATTTTGTGACCATGGGGTCATCGGCGTTTAAAATGAGCTTAAGATTCGGGTTCTTATCTATTGCTTCTTGAATTTTTCTTGCTGTAATATCCAATTCTCCGTACCTGTCAAGCTGGTCACGGAATAAATTTGTTACGAGTAAATAATCTGACGGAAGATAATCGTATAATTTTGTCAGATAAGCTTCATCCGATTCCAAAACGTAATAGTCAAACCTTTTAAACGGTAAAATATTCAACGCAAGTACATTTGCAATCCCTGTCAACATGTTTGCGCCTTTTTCGTTATGAATAACCTTTTGCTCATTAGCTTCAAAAATATTGGCAATTAGACCCGCGGTGGTTGTTTTTCCGTTGGTACCACTGATTGTAATTATGTCTTTTTTGACATACTTTGAACAGTAGGATAAAAATTTGGGGCAGACTTTTAGGACAACCAGCCCGACGAAAGAAGTTCCGGCAGAACGGTGCATCATTGCTATTGCTGTTGCCAGTATTTTTGCGCTTATTATTGACAAGTAAAACTTTATTTTGCCCAATTTATAGTCCTCAAGGTGTATTTAAAATTTAAAAAATTACATTATAATTATAATGTTAATACAAAAAGGTAAAATATGATAAAAATATTTTTTGTAACATTTTTTTTAGCGGAATTAATTGTAGTTATTGCTGTAATTTCAAAAATATATCAATTTAACAGGCTTGTAAATAAATATAATAGTATGATTTTGGAACATCGGGAGAAAGTAAGAGCTGATTTATCAAATTTACGTTTATTTTTGGTTGATTTTTCAACTTGCCTGATTAGGATAAAGGAGCTCATTCAAGAAAAACGTCAAGAATATTCTTTGAAAGTTTTAAAAACTGCTATTATTTACGGAAGTATTTTTTTTCTTAAAGGCAAATACAAAAAAACGGTGCTTGCTTATCAATTAGCTAAAGAAATTTGCGAGGGATTTTTTGAAACGTAAATTTCTTGCATTGAATTACATTTTTATTGTATAATTATTATTGTAAATATATGAGTGGCGAATCTGAAAAGATTTCGCAGGATGGTATTTTTACTATCGGAGAAAGAAGGCAAAATGGGGTATAAAATTTTATCAAAGAAAGAGCTTTGTCCAAACCAGTATGAGCTTGTAATTGATGCGCCGTATGTGGTTAGAAATGCAAAAGCAGGGCAGTTTGTTATTTTAAGAGTTGATGAAGAGGGTGAAAGAGTTCCTTTAACTATAGCTGATATTGATGAAAAAAAAGGTGAATTGACAATTGTTTATATGGCGGTTGGTTATTCGACAAAAAAGCTTGCTAATCTTGAAGTTGGTGATGAAATTGTCGATTTGGTAGGGCCTTTAGGACAACCGACACATATTAAAAACTACGGAACGGTCGCTTGCTTAGCCGGAGGATATGGCGCTGCACCATGCTACTTAATCGCAAAAGCTTTTAAAGACGCAGGGAATAAAGTTTATATGATTATGGGCGCAAGAAATAAAGATTTAATTTTCTGGCAAGATAAAATGAAAAATGCCTGTACGGAGTTGTTTATAACTACAGATGACGGTTCTTTAGGTATAAAAGGATTTGGAACACAAGTTTTAGAAGAAATTATGGCGAAAGAAAAGGTTGATTATGCAATTGCTGTAGGACCTATGCCTATGATGAGAGCTGTTGCTAATTTAACGCGCGATAAGGGGGTTTATACAGAAGCGAGCATGAACCCTATTATGGTTGATGGTACTGGCATGTGCGGGGCTTGTCGAGTAACTGTAGGTGGTGAAGTTAAATTTGCCTGTGTTGACGGACCTGATTTTGACGCGCATAAAATTGATTTTGATGAAGTTATAAATAGAACAAGGATTTATAAAGAGCAGGAAAAACATCGCGATGAAAATTGTAATTTACTAAAACAAGTAGTAAAGGAGTAGTCAATGTCTGATAAAAAAATACTTTGTTGTCCGCTTATGAGTGCAGGACATACCATCGAAGTCCTTTGTAGCCAAGAAAGTTGTGCTTGGTATATTAAAAATTATAAAATGTGCTCAATGCATGTTATTGCACACAATGCGGCGCTGGAAGTTCAGGCGAAACAACGTAAAAAGTAAAAAAGGAAAGAGTAAAAAGAAATGTAGCCACGGAAAACTTTTCGACTCTTCGACTTTTCAACCAAACATAGGTGGTGAATATGAGAATAGCTTTATGTATAAAACAGGTGCCGGATACGGCGGATATAAAATGGACAGAAAATAACACAATCCAGCGAGAGGGCGTGGAAAGTGTTATTAATCCTTTTGATACTTATGCAATAGAAACGGCTGTTCGCTTAAAAGAAAAGATTAAGGATGTTCACATAACCGTACTTTCGATGGGACCTCCTCAGGCTCAAGAAATACTTAAAAAGGCAATATCAATGGGAGTTGATGATGGTTTTCTGGTTTCTGATAGAAAATTTGCCGGTGCAGATACGATTGCGACTTCAAAAACTCTTGCTACAGCTATAGGTGAAAAAATTAAAGATGTTGATTTAATTATTTGCGGTCAATTTGCAACTGATGGCGATACGGCCCAAACAGGTCCGAGTATTGCTCAACATTTGAATTTCCCTCAAGTTACTTATGTAAAAGAGATTACGGGGTATAAAGATGGGGTTTTAACTGTAAAACGAGAGGTTGAAGACGGCGTTGAGATTGTAAAAGTCCAACTTCCTGCGGTTTTATGTATGCTCAAATGTGATTATGAACCTCGCAGACCTTTAATTGAAGGTTTTATTAAAGCTCATAATGCAAATGTGAAATCTTATTCGATGGAGGATGTTAATCTTTTGCCAGAAGAAGTTGGGATGAAAGGTTCGCCGACTTATGTCAGTAAGGCGTTCAGACCAGAGCAAAAACAGGGCGGCGAAGTTATTGTGCCTAAGGATGCAAAAGAGGGCGCAAAAATTTTGAAAGAAAAATTAAAGGAATTTGAGATTATTTAGCAAGTAGGGTGCGGATTAAACCGCACCGACACAAAGTAGCGGAGTAGGCACCATGACAAACCAAGGGATATTAATATATGCGGAAGTAACAAGAGAAGGTGATTTAGCATCTGTGGTTTTGGAGTTGGCGAATTCGGCTCAAAATTTAGCGGCTAAGCTTGGCGGACAAGAGGTTTCTGCACTTGTGGTGACAAACGCAGGTGACATTGAACACGTTAAGTCGGATTTAAAATCCAATGGATTTGATAAAGTTTATATAGTGCAGGATGAGCGGTTGGCGATTTATTCAACCGAATTTTATTCAAAAATTGTGATTGATTTAATAAATGAAATTAAACCTGAGATTGTTTTGATTGGTGCGACAACGCAAGGACGGGATTTGGCACCTAGAATTTCTTCAAGTCTCAACACAGGATTAACAGCGGATTGTACGAGTTTGGATATCAACGAAAAAGGCATGCTGGCGGCAACTCGTCCTACTTTTGGCGGAAATTTAATGGCAACAATTTTGTGCAAAAATTTTCCTCAAATGGCTTCCGTAAGACCTAAAGTGCTTAAAAAATCGACATTCCCGATTGAAAAAGACACCCAATTTATAGAAATTAAACCTGAGATTGATAATGTTGAAAAAAAAGTTGAGTTGGTTGAGTTTATCAAAAATATTCCTTCAACAGGCAAAAGAATTGACGAATCGGAAATTATTGTTGCCGGTGGTAAGGGGCTTAAATCGGCTGACGGGTTGAAATTGCTTGAAGAACTTGCGAATGTTTTGGGTGGCGCTGTAGGTGCAAGCCGTGCAGCGGTTGACGCAGGTTGGGCTGATCATTCCATACAGGTGGGTCAGACCGGTAAAACTGTTATGCCGAAATTATATATTGCTTGTGCTATTTCAGGCGCAATCCAACATACGGTGGGGATGAATAGCTCAGAGAAGATTATTGCGATAAACAAAGACCCTAAAGCACCGATTTTTCAAATTGCGGATATCGGAATTGTCGGCGATGTTTATGAAATTGTGCCTGAATTGATTGAAATGTTGAAGTAATAAATTACAGGAATTATGCAGGTTTTTCGGAACTAGTTATAGCTTTAATTCCGTATTATCAATATCTGTCTGATTTGTAGCTATGTAAACTATTTCATCTTTGTAATTAGAACGAACTACTTTTACATATCCTTCAACCTCTGATATTGTCAATACGGCACTTTCACCGTTTTTAAGTTCTAAATCCCCTATTTTACATTTCTTGCCATTGTATTTTACGCAAAAATTCTGATTAAAAGTGCAACACCTTTCAAATACAATAGAATTGAAAGGAATAGGCACATGAAAAAGACATATGAGCAATTAAATGATAAAGATAGGCATCAGATGGAATTATTAATTAATCAAGGGATGTCGTT
>CAISJE010000112.1 GCA_903885635.1 uncultured bacterium | reverse complement strand
TTTGATAGAATAAGTAAAAAGAAGATACAAGAAGTAGAAAATTGGGTAAACAATAGACCGATGAAAGTATTAGAGTTCAAAACACCTGCACAGAAACGCATTGAGGCATTAGGTGTTGCACTTTAGGTCAGAATTCGGGGCAGAGTTTATATTCGCAATGCTATAAGCGTGCCCAGAGAATATGCTATAATCAGGTTCTAATGGGCTTTCTATTTTATTTGAAGGTTTTGTTCCAGCACCTAATAAATATTGATTTTCCTGACCTGAATAGCTTGATAAGATTTTCTCAAGTTTTTCTAATGATGTTGCATCTTGCGTCTTTAATAAATTAATATTAAACATTGGTTTTGGCACTTCATTTTCCGTTGGATTAATATTGATTACCTCACCTTTAGTTTCACCTAGCATAAAATTGTAAGATTCACTCATTGTTCCACCCCTCATGTTTTCGATTGATTCATCTAAATCAAGTTCATTTCCAATATTTTTTTGTTTGTATTTTACTTTGCCATAAGCTCGTTCAAGCATTTGCAAACCAAGAGCACCTTCAACGTATTTACCATTTTTAGGCAAATTAATTTCACCATTAATAAACCGTTCAGTATGCCCGGCTTCTCCAGGGATAGTCACTATAATGTCATCGCCATCTTGTTTGAACATTTTATATAACTTGATACGAGCATTCGGATTAAGTAAAAAGTCATTTAATCCTCCTGATATATAATAACAATTTCCTACGAGTTCCCCTTGGCTTAATGCAAATCTTTTTATTGGAGGAAATAATTTTAGATAGGTATCTTCGGTCATTCCCATAGGAGCAATGTTACCTTCATTAACATAAATTTTGCCATTTATCGATACAACATCCGCCAATTGAGTAGAGGATAGAGCCTTGGCTTCATCTATAAATCTTGGGACGATTGATTCGCCTTTTACAACTTTATTAATATCTGCTTTTACAAGAGGATTTATATACCCAAATGAATGTAATTTTTGGAAAACATAAGCAGGAATAATGTTTTCTTGAGCGAGTTTTACTAATTCCATCATTTCTGAATATTCTTTGGGATTAGTTTCTTTAAGCCTCAACAGATTTTTAATGCCATATGCATTAACCGTGGCTATCTCTCCTCCTGATGACTTGAATAGTCCAACCCCATCACGATTTTGAAGTCTTGCAAATTCATTAAAATCCTTTATTAATTCTTCAAATTTCGAATTATTTTTTAATAACTCTCCAGCATTAGCTTTTCCTTTTGTAAGAAGCATTATACTTGTAACTTCGTCTGGAGAAAATCTGTAATCCCCTCCCTTTCGCATTTGCAATAAATGTTCTAATAGAACTATATTGTTCTTATCCGTATTTCCCAAAATATTGCATATATTTTCAGTTGCTAAACTTTTACCTCTTGCACTTAAAAGTATATTCATAGATTCTTTTGGAATTAATGGGGTATTATTAATAATAGCAAAAAGTGCACAAATATCGTTGCCACACAATTTCTTTTCTTTAAAGAGGCTTTCAAGTAAACCTATATTTGAATCATTTAAATCTTTGAACGTTGTTTCTAGAGCTATTCCAAAAGATTCATCCCTTTGTAAGAACTGACTCAGCAGTTCTTGCTTTTTCTTATCCCCATTAACATGTTTTAGGGTGTTAATTAAAGAAGTAATATTTTTAAATCTGAATTGCTCTTTATCTGTACCCGCAAGGATTTTTTTATTTATTATTTCAGGTATCAAATCAATGTTATAGTCATTCGTAAATTTCAATAAATCGGCTATATGTTCTACTTCTAATCCTTGTTTTCTTGCACTAAATAAATCATCAAGCAGTTTAAAGGCCCCCCGCTTTAAAAGATTGACTTTTTCTGGGGTTAAATTTTCTATGCTGACAAATATTTCTGCCAACGAAAGACTTTCGTTTCTCACAGAGAATAACTTCTCTATTATTTCAGGATTTTTATTTAAAATATCTATATGCTCATGCCCAATTTTATTGAGAAAGAGAGGAACATTTTCTTTCCATACATCTAATTGTCCATTTCTTGCATTTAGGATTTTATCAAGTAGTGCAATTTTTTCGGTGGTTGGGCTAATATTTGATTTCAAACAGAATATATCTTTTTCTGTTAACTTATTATCTCTTGCAGTTAATAAATAATTCAAATAATCTGTAGGAATTTTTCTTTTGCTAATATAATCAATCATTTTATCATCAGTAAAACGCTTTTGTCCATTTATTTCAATTTCAGAAAGAATTTTGGCAATTTGTTCAGGCTCAGTAACTTCTTCAGGAATAAAAACCTTTGGCTTTTCAGTATTAACCTCAAGTTCAATGGATTTTACTAAAGATTTTACAGTCTTAGGTGTATTATGCTCAACAACTGATACTGTAGCATCGGCTATAACTTCTGTTTTTCCTTTAAATAAAAATCCGCTGATTTTGTTACCGGCTTTGCCCGCGACTCTAAACCCACCGTCCATAAGTGGTCCTGTTGAGGCTCCGCTCATTAATCCTTGTCCTGTCGCTACAGCTGCATTTTCATCAAACCAATGCCCCGTTGTTAAACCATTTCGCACATAAGCATCAGGAGCCCCTGAGGTTGCACCAATAGTAGCTGATTCCGCACCGTAAGCCGCACCCCTTTCAAATAGATTCCCGCCAACATATTTATTTCCAAAGTCGATTAAAGATTTGCCTCCAGTTTGAACGGCTTGTACTACAACTTCCTTTGCTCCTTGTTCTGCAACGACTTCTGCTCCTTCTTTTACCACTTGAAGACCAAATCTTGCAGCTACAGTCTTACCAATCGCTCCGCCAAATCCTGCAGTAATCGGAGCCAACAAGCCGTTTACACCGCCTGTTACTGCATCATATCCTGCAGAATCATATTCTCTGCCACCTGATGTTGCATCAGCGTATTTAATACCCATTTTAATTGCCGCACCTGCACCCGCGGCAACGGTAACAGCTCCGGCTGTTATCAATAAAGAAGCTCCGCCCGTAAAGGGTGCAGCAACAAGGCCTGCAGCGGCTACTGTATATGCAC
>CAISJE010000111.1 GCA_903885635.1 uncultured bacterium | reverse complement strand
TTAATAATTCCATCTGATGCCTATCTTTATCATTTAATTGCTCATATGTCTTTTTCATGTGCCTATTCCTTTCAATTCTATTGTATTTGAAAGGTGTTGCACTTTTAATCAGAATTTTTGATTTTAAGTCATGTTAAGATTAAAGTTAATTTTTATATTATTTATTTGTATTTTTTTATAAAATAAAATACAATAATGTTGGATGTAGTTAGAGAAAGTTTATGAAAAGGGGCGAAAATATGCCTGTACAAGAGCAAACAAAAGCAGTTCTTTCACCACAAGAGGTTAGGGATATTTTAAAAACAGATAACCGCGAAATTGTGAGACTTTGTAAAAAAGCTTCGATTATCCCAAGAAAAGACGACCAAGGTCAAACATATTTTTCGCATGACGAAGTACAAAATCTAAAGACCATTAAAGGAAGTTCCCCCCAAAATGCAGTTTTAGCAAGACAGGATTCTCAAAAAGTTGTTGGCAGCCTGCTCTCTACTCTTGAAAGCATGGAAAAAAATATTACAGACTCTATGTCAAAACTTATTGATGAAAAACTTGATGGAATGGACGAAGTCGTTGTTGAATTAATTCGCTGCAAAACCGAAAACGAAACTTTAAGACAAAAACTTAATGAATTAAATAAAGAAAATTATCATTTAAAAAATACCGTAAAAAGTTATAAACCAGTCGGGCTAGGGCTTTACATTAAAAAAGCGGATGATGAGTTTTCGATTTAATAGACGAACGGTTGAAAGATTTTTAGGCAAAAAAGCCCAAGGTTCTTCTAGCAAAAGAGATGCGAGGGGTAAGTCAAAACAATTGAGGGACAGCGAAACAATGCCCGAGTGCAATAAGGCTAGTAAGCCAGTATTGCTAAGTAATAAAGTAGTAGAATGATAGAATGAATAAAGGCGGAATTGAGACAATTTCGTGTTGAGGTGAAAAAAGAAAATGGCAACTAAAGAAATATCAGCCCCTTCTAATTTAGAAGAAAAAAATAAAGCGTTAAAATTAGCGATTGAAAAAATCGAAAAAGATTTCGGTAAAGGTTCGATAATGAAGCTTGGCGACAGACCTTCTGTGAACGTAGAAGCTATTCCGACAGGAGCTTTGGCGCTTGACGTTGCGTTGGGGATAGGTGGAATTCCAAGAGGCAGAATAATAGAAATTTACGGACCTGAAAGTTCGGGTAAAACGACCTTGGCGCAACATATTGTTGCTGAATGTCAAAAAAAAGGCGGAATTGCTGCGTTTGTTGATGCTGAGCATGCCCTTGACCCTGAATATGCGAAAGCTTTGGGGGTTCAAATCGATGATTTGCTTATTTCTCAGCCTGATACAGGCGAACAGGCACTTGACATAACAGAAGAATTGGTGCGTTCAGGCGCAGTTGATATTATTGTTGTTGACTCGGTTGCAGCACTTGTTCCAAAGGCTGAAATTGAGGGTTCAATGGAAGATCAGCAAATGGGACTTCAAGCTCGTTTGATGAGTAAAGCGTTGAGAAAATTGACGGGAGTTATCGGAAAAACCAATACAACTGTAATTTTTATCAACCAATTGAGAATGAAAATCGGCGTAATGTACGGTAACCCTGAAACGACGACAGGCGGAAACGCACTTAAATATTACGCAAGCGTAAGATTGGAAATCAAAAGAACAGAAGGGCTGAAAAAAGATGCCGAAGATATAGGAAATCACGTGAGAGTCCGTGTTTTGAAAAACAAAGTCGCGCCTCCGTTCAGACAGGCAGAATTTGATATTATTTTCGGCAAAGGGATTTGTAAAATCGGAAATATTCTTGATGTTGCTGTTTCGCTTGATATAGTTAAAAAAGCCGGCTCTTGGTTTAGTTATAACGACGAGAAATTGGGTCAAGGACGTGACAAATCAAAAGAAACGCTAGAGGCTAATCCTACCTTGCTTGCCGAAATCGAAAGACTTGTCAGAGAAAAGCTTGCTCAATAACGGGTGAGAAGTGAGAGGACGGGTAAACGGTAAACGGCGGAAACAAGCCGAGGTCGTAAAAGTAGGGTGGGATTGCTATCCCACCGACATCAAGCCCAGACGAAGCAAAAAGGGAAAAGTAAGCGAGAACCGCAAAACCGTTTACCGTTTACTGTTTACTGTTTACCATTTACTTCGTTTAAACCAAAAACCTTGACATTCATCGAAAGAATGATAAAATAAAACAATAAGAATGCCAAAAAACAGAGAAGGGGGAAGTAAATAGATGAGAAATCCAAACCAAAAACCGAATAGGGCTGAAACCCAGTGTTTGCACACACACACACACACACACACACACATCTTTTCCCTATAAGTTAAAAAAAACAAATCTTCAAACAGATACGAATAAACTAACAGAAAACGCAATGACCTTGGCAGAGGTACTTATTACGGTTGGAATAATCGGTGTAATCGCAGCAATAACAATTCCTCCGTTGATAACGAATGTAACCCAAAATGTATTTAACACTTCAACCGCCGTATTCAACAGAAAGCTCGAAGAAGCAACAAATCAAATGGCAATAGCAGATGCCTTGAGCGGATACACTACCAACGAACAGTTCGCGGATGCTTTCGTGAAATACATAAAAATTAGCAAAAGATGTACTTCTGCAAACCTCACTGAATGTTTTGTCCCAAAATTCAGGACAGGGAATGATAAATCTATAATAACAACGAGGGATTTAAGAACGAGCGCAGATTTGACAACATTCAACAATTCAAATCCGTTAGTTGGTTTTACTTTGTTAAACGGCTCAAGCATAATTATGGCGTACAACCCTGACTGTGCACCCGACGAATCCAAGAAATATGACGCCTCAGTCAAAAAGACGGCATGCATGTCAATGGTTTAC
>CAISJE010000110.1 GCA_903885635.1 uncultured bacterium | reverse complement strand
GGCTTGGTATTTAAAAGCACTAACAACATTCGAAGCCTGACAAAAATCTTCTTGATGAATTCTTTTTAATTTACCGTTTTTGATTTCTCTGTCGTATCTTTCAATTAAAAAATATTTAATTCCGTTTACTGTGCGAATTTCAGTCTCAGGAACAGCAATGCCGAGCAGGCTAGCCGCTTTCATACATATATATTCATTCTCAACTGTTTCTTTTAAATTAGCGATTGCAGGTTTTAAAATGTGGGTTGTCGGAACTTCAAGTGCAGGAATTGCAACCTTGTTATCTATTAACACAATCGCAGTTTTGTCTTGAGCCCCAGCAAGTGATAATCGCATTCCGTCAGCACCCAAAGCCAAAGGTTTTTTGGGTAATTCGGTTATGAATTTTTCAAGCTCTGCATCAGAAAGAATTTTGCCTTCAATTTCAAAATACTCAGGCAATTCATCTAATGGAGTTTTTCCCACCATAACATCTGTAAATGATACAGCACCGGCACAATCGTACCCGATAGCTTTTAGTAGGCTAAAGTCGTTTCTTGGGCTGACTCCATACTTTTTCCCTATTGCTTTTCTAACATTATCGCTTTCAGGTAATAGCCCGTTAAAAAAGCCTTTGCACTTATCGTTTTTATATATCTTATTTGGATTCTCCGGAGATTCCAAAGGCAAACTTAAAGAAAGAGGTTGCTGTGCTTTTTCATGATATTGGAAAATTAATTTGCCGTTTTTATCTTGCTCTAAAACACCGACAAACTTATTATTAAGGCGAACTTGTAATGTTTTATCTTCCATCTTATTCACCTACATTAACTTTCAAGCCTAGCATCATTAATATATTAAGCGCCTTACCAAGTTGTGCAGTTTCTTTGCCGTTTTCAAGATCCACAATAAATCTGATGCCAACGCCTGCTGCTGCTGCCAAGTCAGTTTGAGTTAAGCCTTGAGACTTTCTTGTTGTTTTTATTAAATTACCTAATTCTTTTGCTGAATTTACTATCATAAGGACTCCGTCCTTGTGAACACTCGCTCACAAATCCAAATGCAAGCATTTGATTTTTTCACTCGTTTTATCATAAAATTTACCTCTCGGTAAAATTTTAAACTATTTTACATGGAAAATCAATGTTTTTTACCGCTCGGTAAATAAATGTTTACATTGAGCGTTTTTAGCTCAAATATTACCGCTCGGTAAAATATATCAATAAAGACAACTTAATTTAAATTACTCTGAACATTTAAAAGCATTTCGCATTTGTTCTATTTCAGAACGCCTAATGCCAAATGACTTTGCTATGTTTTCCCAATCACTAATTATGAGATGCATTTCGTGTACAATCGCATTTGCTTCATCATCTTTTATGTCAAAATAATAGGCAACTTCAAGTGCTAAATCGATAGTTGCTGAGTTATCATTTTCAGAGATAAAGGTTGTTAATGTTCCGGCACTTTGAGGGTTTGGATTAATATCATAAAGTGGGGATAATCTCCATCCCATTTGCGACTCGTATAAGAACCCGTGATTTCTCAAGTGATCGTCAGTATTTGAAATCATTATAGAAAAGACTATTCTCTTCCATAATTCTTTTAAATCTGCTTTTGGATTAGAACCATTCATTCTTATTATATCGGCAATCTCTAAATAGCTATAATGTCTTTCGTCATTATCAATTGCATTTAACATACTCATCGCAGATAAAAATGGAATTCTTCTTTGTGCGTTTCTATCGAATCTTTTCATTATTATTACATCTTTATTGCTGATTTTTTCTAAACTCCACTCTTGAGTATTAAGCCCTGCATTTTTTGCCAAAGTTAGAGCAACGGCTTCCCATAAAACCAAATTATGGGGATCACTGCTTTTTGGGAATTTTGCAATGCAAAGATGTCCTTGCTTATCAATAACTGATGCTTTAGGTCTTGCCCCACCTAAAGAAGAACCGGGTGCAAGCAAAAGTTTTATGTCCTCAAAATTTTCATTATCATTTTCAATATTCTCCGCCGCCGCCAATAATTTTTTTATATCAACCAAAGGCGGTACAGGGTCAGAATTTTTTGTTGTTAAAAATTCACCATCCACAGCATCTTTAAATCTTAGAGCACCTTGTCTTGTTAAATCATTTACGCCAAGTAAATAGTCAATTTCGTTAAGTGTTTTTGAAGCTCGACCTTCTTCTTTTGCAAGTTTAGACTCGTATCTTTGCATTAAAATCCGTCCCCAAGTATCAGGAGCAGAATCGCCAAATGCACCGAATATTTTTATCCCTTGTCTTGTAGCTTGTTTTCCTTTACCTAAAAACAAATTAGGTTCAAGAGAAAAGGATTCTTTTCTGGCTAACCATTCTTTTGCATATTCAAAAGTGGAAGTTTCTTTGCCATTCTTGAAATGCGACCACATTTCGCCCACGAAGAAATCTTCACCATTTATATTTATATATACATATACTTTTTTATCAGCCATAGCTAATCATCAGCTTTCTTGTTTTTTGTAGCGAACCCTTTTTGGCAAGTTTTCGCTTTCTAATATTTTCCCGACTTCATCTTTGTCAGGGTTAGCGATTTCGTAAATATTTTCTACTAAACCCAGTACAAATAAAACTTTTGCATAAATTCCCATCGAAACAGTTGGTTCTCCCTGTTCAACCCTTGATAAAGTAATATGTGTAATTCCGGCACGCTCTTCAACAAGAGCCATTGTTAAACGCCTTTTTATACGGGCTTCTTTTAAGTCCGCTCCAAGTTTTTTCATAGCCTTTTTTACAGGAATCGGGAATACTAAAGTTTTTTTCATCATAGCTCCTAAAATATAATATGTTATACTTTATATTATTTAATATACACTATATTATATTTTATTTCAACTGCACTTGCAGAATAATTAACATAAATTCATTTGTTTCAGAAGCAACACACTTCCCCCAAATTGGTTCCAATTTGAGAGTAAACGATTTATCATTCAGAACAAAGGAATCAAGATATGGCAAACATAAATAATATTAATACAGAAAACACCTGGCTCGATGTTGAGACGGTTGCAAAATTAAAGAACATCAGCAAAAGAGGAGTTCGGCTCGCACTTAACCAAGACAGATACGAATACAAAGTTGAAAAAGTCAAAGGCGGCAAAACATACAAAGTTAAACTTAGCTCTTTAGAAGAAGAATATCAGATTAAATATATCAAAGAATATTATAGCAACTTGATTATACATTGACATATGTCCATGTATATGGTATAATAAGTTCAAGAAGAGGAGGATTTATTATGCAGCCAGTTTCGAATGACAAAAGGGAGGATATAATAGCCGCAAAACAACGTCAAGAGCCTGTAAAGTCAATAAAAAGATGGTTTAATGTAAGCGATAGCACAATAAGCAGAATTTGGAATAAATATCTCAAAACAGGCTCTTTTTTACCAATCCAATATACAGGTCGAAAAAGCGATATAACGCCAGAACAAGATGAGCAAATACGTTTAAAAATACAAGAAAATTGTGATGTAACTATAGAAAAATTAATATTAGAATTACAGCTAAATATTACTGTTTCAGGGCTTTCTCGTCGTCTTGACAAGATGGGATTATCTTTAAAAAAAAGACTTTGCACCCGAACAACCAAAAACGAGAAGATGTCGTCAAAGAACGTGAAATTTGGCGAGAAAAACAAGAAGAAATAAGCAAGGCAAAAATCTATTTTCTCGATGAAAGTAGCATTAATTTAGGGATGACGCGTCTTTATGGGTGGGGGGAGAAATCTGCAAGGGTGAATGACTATGTCCCTGACGTACGCTTTGAAAGAACCTCGATTATCGCTGCGTTATGCGAAGATGGGATAAATGCACCTATGACATTTAAAGGAACACTGTACCAAGATGTTTTCGGTCTATATATCAGGGATTTTCTAGCTCCAACCTTAAATGCAGGGGATATTGTTGTTATGGATAACTGCTCTGTTCACAAAGTTAAGGATATATTGAATCCAATATACGAAAGAGGTGCAACGGTGTTGTTTTTGCCGCCATATTCGCCAGGCTTAAACCCAATAGAGTTGGCTTGGTCTAAAATAAAATCAATACTTAGAAGCTTAAAAGCAAGAAGCGTTGATGAAATGCTTAAGGCATTGATTATTTCTTTAAATTCAATTACAAAAACCGACATCGCAAACTGGTTTAAACACGACGGTTATTGTGTCAATGCATAATCAAGTTCTATATTGCAATTCCTAATTGTCTTTCACGAATTTGTCAGAAGATCCACAAAAAAGTTGTACTTGCAAAAAAACTGTGTGCGTGTCATAATGTAATTGGAAGTAGATGAAACAAGCTAATAGCAATGAAGTTTACGACTAAAAAATTAATTAACGCGGGATGGAGCAGCTTGGTAGCTCGTCGGGCTCATAACCCGAAGGTCGTTGGTTCAAATCCAGCTCCCGCAACCATTACCAACAGGGGTTCTAGCATTTTGCCAGAACCCCTGTTTTTTATCATTTGTGTAATATTTGTGTAGTTGGACGTTTTTTAAGCTTGATAAAACTCAATAAACCTTAATTAATCGTTTAGTTTGTGATTTAATTTATAATTATAACTATGGAGAAAAATGGCAACTAAAATAAATGCTAGATTAGAAGACTATTTTAATAAATTTAAAGAAGAAGTTGAGAAACTATATAAAGATATAGATAACATTCGGTGTGAATTTATTAAAGATAAAGTAAAAGTAAAAGAATATAATTTTACTTTTATTGCTGATGAAGAAATTAAATTTGTTGTCTGGTATAGCAACGATGGCATTAGTTACAGCATCACTCAAGGTAACAACAAAAATAAGCAAGAAATATTAAAAAACATTGTTGAAAAGGTTGATATTTGTTTCAACGAAGAAATAAAAACAAATAGCCATACATTTAGCCTTGTACCTAGTGGGCTATTTGATGAACTGAATACTGATTTCTCAGAAAATGCATATAGAATAGAAAAAACGTCTCAAGATAATATAATTAAAATTATATTAGATAATGTTTTTTGCATAACTATTTCATATTTTGAAACTAGAAATACGCTATTAATGCAGGGGAAAACAACCCCTTTATGGACAAATTTATTTTTTTATTTTTCTGAAAAATTAAATTTATCCAGCACTGAGATTGTAAAAACATACATTGCAACAAATAGCGAATTAAATCAAACTGAAATAACTATTGATAGTGATTTAATTATAAATAATTTAAAAGCTAATTTAGGAGAAGAGCTATATAGTAATAGAAATATTTTATTACCTCCTGAATTGGAAATGTTAAAAACAAGTGAACAATTTTTATCAATGAATATAAATTCATTTGATTATTCATTTATGTTAAACCCTTCCTTTAGAGTAATTGAAGGACTTTTACGACGAATAATTAATAATAATAAATTAAAAGATGCTTCGAAAGAACCTAGTAAAAATTTTTATCAATTCCATACTGAAAAAAATCAACTAGATGAGCAATACTATACAGGTTTAAATAATGATAAAATAGCTATAGAGATAGTGAATGAATTATATAGTATTTACAATAATAGCAGATTAATATATTCTCATTCAGATGGAATTAATCCCGCTATAATAAAAGAAAAAGAAAAAGCTTTAGCAATTTTTAATGAGATTTGTACTTTATTAAAGAAAGTGCAAGAAAATGTCGATAAACTATTTAAGCCAATTAAGGTATAAAATGAAAAAAATAACTATAACGAAAAATTCAAAAATTTATTTATATAAAAAAGATAATTCTATTTTAATAATTACAACTGGAATAGAGAGTCCGTTCTATTATGATGATTTATTAAAAGAAGCAATTATGGATAATATAAATATAAGCAGTTCAAAAACAATTATATACCTTGATATGTTGTCTTGTGTAGGCTCAAATAGTCAACGTTTTTTAAAAATTGATTTTTCTAATAAATATAAAGTTTTTGATACTTTAAGCCTTGAGAATGTCGAATTTTTAAAAATGCCTAGAAACTTTAGAAATATAATAAATGATTTTTATTCTTCAAATTCATTATATGTTAGTGATAATAATATTTTATCTCAAAATGAAAAAAGAGAATTATTACAGGCAGTGTAAGCTTATTGGCTTTTAAATTTAATGACCTTCCTGTTAGCTTCTTTATAATTGGCAATGTCTTAACTTGTTTAGAGCTCTATGTTGCTATATTTCTACATTTGTATAGGTTTCATCATAAATCTTCTGCAAATTTTTACCGTTATAATTCCAATATCTGCAAGGAGCAACATAGTAAGAATAATCCAATAAGTCTCTACTTAATGCAGACAGAGCATATTCTTTGTCATTGTAAAGAACTTTTTTAGGTGAAATGACTTTTACTTTGATTGTGTCATTCTTTACAAAAATAAGCTCTGAATTATTCTCTATACCCATTTCTTCAAAATTCAAAGCTGGTCTATGACTTTGATAAACTTTTACAGCATCTTTTTCTGATTTTGTTACATCTTTGTTTAAAACATCCTCTATTTGAGAGGTTATTTCCCTTGTTGAAAACTCTTGCAAAAGAGGGATAACTTGGTCGGGCTCTATTTCAAAAAATTCTCGTTTGGGATTAATTCTATTATGCCTAAAGGCATTGTGTAAAATACTTTCAATCTTTCTACAATCATTAACTTCACCAGCCCATAAGCATTCAAAAGGTAAAGGTACTCCCGTTGAATAAAGTTCATTCATTCTCTCCTGAATGTCTTTTCTCTGTGTTTTGCCTATCTTAATTAAATTAGGAATTGCTTCATTTCTAAGCACATATACAATTTCACATTTGTCTTCCATTACTTGCCTTTTCTATTTTTCAATATTTTTAATTGTTTCATCGCCACAAATGTTTCTTATTTTCATTCTTAAAGGTTTTTTCTCAGATTTTATTGCACCGTCCCAAAACTCTTTGGTCTTTGCACCGTTTCTGACAACAAAACTATTTTTGTCAATCTTTATTTCGCTATCGCTGTTCCATATACCTTCTTTAGTAGTGCAATCTAGTGAAATATATTCAATAGTTTCAAGTCCATCTTCACTTATGGTAATTGGTACAAAAGTATTTTTACCGCTTTTTAGTGCATTTGCTTGTTTTTTAGCATTGTATTCTTCAATTTTTGTAACTACTCTATCGCTAATAAACTTATTTAAAGTTACTTTATGCTCTTTGAAAAGTTTTTCTTGGACTTCTTCCAACTTATAATCAACATAGTCTTCAACAACAACATCATCAAGAATTTCTTTCATATCTCTGAGTTCAATTTCAATATTTGTGCTGTCATCATTTTTGATAAAGCTTTCTATTTCTTTTTTATCTGTTATGTCGATATAATAAACAACAACTTTTTTAATACTATTAGGTAAATCAGGGATTGCTTCGTGAATAATTCTATTCATCATTACAACATCCAAGAGTTTTGTTGAACTGTCCATTAAATTTGGTAAATAAACAGGCAACATTCCTTCTTTGCTGTCTTGAATAGCACCTTCCCAAAATTCATCCAACGCATCCTCATTTCTAAGTCCTTGAACTATGCTTTTTAATTTATCCATAGTTTGCACAGGATTTCTATAAAGAGAAACTCCGTCTTTTATTTCTAAAATGTCAAACTCTGCTTTATCTGAAAGTAATCTATCCCTAGTAGTTTGAATACTATTAATTCCTATATCACAATGAATGAACTGTCTATTTAGTTTATAAGCAACAGCGGATGTTACACCACTTCCGCCAAAGAAATCTGCAACCACCATATTTTCATTAGAACTTGCTTTAATTATTCTTTCTAATAATTTTTCAGGCTTTTGAGTTGCATAGCCAACATCTTGATTATGAACTTTGCCCAAATCAGCAATATCCATCCACCAATCTTCAATTATTTTCCCTTTAGCATCAAGTGCTTCAAGTATATCGTCAGACCCTTTGCCTGCTAATGAGGTTTTGCCTCCTGATTTTGTGCTTTTTTTAAAATCAACTCTTATGTCATCACCATTAAAAATCCAACTATCTGAAATATTATACAAATATATTAAATCGTGTTTTCTAGGAAAGTTATTTTTTTGGTTTGTTGGTCCTGTATAGCACCAAATGATTTCATTTAAAAACTTATCTTCCCCAAATACTTCATCCATAAGGATTTTTACATAATGACCAATATGCCAATCTAAATGAAGATATATCGAAGCTGTTTCTGTCATTACACTCTTAATTGCACATAAGTTTTCATACATCCAATTTAGATAATCTTCCTTATTCCAAACATCGCCATACATTTTTTCTTCAAATGCTTTTAATTCTTCTATATCTAATTCTTCATCTGCCTTTATAATTGCATCTGCAACTTTAGGGTTTTTTCTGATGTAAACCTTTTTAGCATAATCAGCACCGCTTGCAAAAGGTGGGTCAATATAAACCAAATCAATTTTTATATTGTTTTCTTTCAAATAAGCACAAGTAGACAAACATTCACCCCTTGTTAATCAACTCCCGACTGAAACAACAGCAGATATAGATAGCAAAGACAAAATCAGACCAAATATTCCTGTAACAAAATCGGTTGAAACAATATTGTTTTACAATAATAAACATAAAAAAATTAAAATAAACGGTAAAGAATATTGTCTCAATGATGATGAGCATAAGATTGTTTTAATGTTTATAAAAAAACTTCCCGAAAGACTTACAAGTAGTGAAATTGCAGGTGAACTTAGAATAGAAAGAAATACTGCAACAAAAAAGCTAAATTCACTGAAAGACAAATATCCGGAATTTAATAACTTTATCATTAATGGCACGAGACATTCTAAAGGTTATAAATTAAATATTTTACCTCATCAAATAAATGTTTATTAATTATTGCGTGATATTGCGGGATAATTCAAAAATACAAGTCCAATTTATATGCTTTTTTCAGTAGTCACGCTAAAATCTAGCGTGATTACTGCCTTGTAGGGTTTAGATGCAAATAAAACTCAATTATAATAAGTGTATGGTAGTAAAACTCAATTAAGGCAGAAGAGTAGTGAATTGTAACCCTTGTCTAGCCCTAATTTGTGTTGAAAAAATTAGAAAAAGGAGACAAAAAATGGTAGAAAACAAATTAAATCAAAATTTAGAGCTTATGACGTGTGCAGAAGTATCAAGATTTCTTGGTATAAAATGTTCGACTTTGTACGTTTGGATGTGCAAAAAACAGCTTCCGCAGAGTATTTATAGGCGATTAGGGAGAAAGCCTACGTTTATACGCTCAGAAGTTGAAAAATGGTTTCTCGCTGGAGCTAAGATGGTTCAAGGGGGTAAAAATGCAAGAAAATAAAAAAGAAGCCCATCTGAATGAACTTCTAAATAAAAATTACACTTATATTATAAAACATTTTCGGCTGAAATGTCAATTTATCTTTGATTGGCAGAGGAAAAATTGATATGCAGGGCTGGATGAAATTATATCGGCAAGTTATGGAGAATTATTTATGGCTAATAAAACCATTTTCTAAAGGTCAAGCTTGGGTTGACTTGCTTTTGCTTACAAATCATAAGAAAGCAATTATAACTATAAAGAATGGCTTAAACATACCTATTGAACGTGGGGAATGTGGCTACTCTGTCCTTGCTTTGGCTGACCGATGGGGCTGGAGCAGAGGTAAAGTAAATCGTTTCTTGAAGGAATTACAAAAACAAAAAATGATACAACAAAAAATAGTATCTAATCATAGTGTAATTAAGCTTTTGAACTATGAATTTTATCAAGGCGAAGCAACAAACAGTACAACAAAAGCTACAACAAAAAGACAACAAACGAACATAAACAAGAATGACAAGAATTATAAAAATTATAAAAATGAAAAATATGAAAAGTTGAGTGATTAATTATGAAAAATGATATTACAGTAAATGATTTATATTGGATTTATGAATTATGGAGCTATCGAGCAATTTTTCACAATAGACATATTGCGAAATAGAATAAAAATAACCTATCTAAAGTATGATAATCAAGCTTATTTCTTTTAAAATTAAAGAATACAGATGTATTGTTTAATTTTATGGAGGATGAGATGAATATAGATATGG
>CAISJE010000109.1 GCA_903885635.1 uncultured bacterium | reverse complement strand
CCTTTAAAAACATGAATGCGGTAGAGGACAGATTAGTTGAAGCATCATTATTTTACGAAAATCATACCAATATTGTTCAATCAGTAACCGGTTTTGATTGGATAGTTAATACTTTATTGATTGCAAATTAGTATAACCAATCACTATCAATCGTCTTAATGAAATCTTGGAATTTTTTCAGAGAAGAAGTTGTGTGGGTGGCAACGATACACATTTTATCTATTAATTTTGACTTATATTTATTCAATTCGGAATAAGCTTTTATTTGCCACGTCTTGCTATCCTTAAAGCAAAGAATTGGATTAAATCCGAAATTTTCTAATTCATCAGCCCATTGGTCAACCAAATGTATATATGGAGCAAGCACAACTACACATAATCTCTTTTTCGTTTTAAATAGGTGCTTTGCAGCGGAAATAGAAGTTATGGTCTTACCAGAGCCTGTTGCCATTTCAAATAGACCTTGATAATTGTTTTTCTCCCATTCAGTTATAGCTCTTTGTTGATAGTCTCGAAGAATAATTTTTTTATTTACCTGTTCTTCTAAATCATTTTCAAAATCTCGATTTTGTCTTATAAATGGACATGTATAATCTTTTCCTGCATTAATTATTTGCAATCTAGCAGCTTCAGTTATATTATAAGTTTTTAAGGTTTCATCACAACCATTCCATTTTTTATTAAATTCAGCTTCTAAGTCTGCAAAATATTCGCTTCCAGTCGACCAGTTCTTCCATACACACAAAGTTTCGTCATTTAATGTCGCTTGATGACTATCGTTTTGCGATCCAAACACAGCAATTCCATTGCCTTTTTCATCATAGAAAAGCGAAGATTTAGTATGAAAGACCCCGCCATTTAATTTTCCGATTGGTATTGCGAATTTGAATTCCAAAATATCTTGCGAAATCATCCAGCTTAAAGTTGCCAGAGTATTGACCTCAATAGAATTTTTTAAACTTTCTATTGTTTTAGAAACTTCTTCATTTATTAATTTCAATATTTCTTCTTCGGTCAACAGACCATTTTTAATTGCATTCCAATCTCTTTCTGATAATATCACCGACGTTACAATCCTTGCCTTACCCCCTCTTTGAGCAAATATAGCAAGACCTTCTGATACTTCTTTAAGCCATTCTGAAGAGAAAAAACCAACGGCACGATCATATTTTACGGCCCTCTTTAAGATTGGATTAAGAAGATCTTTCATTATATCATCACTTAAAGTGCTGTAAATCCTTTTTAAATTCTCGATATTTTTAAAATTAAACATTTAAATATTTCTCACATCCTATTTTACTTAAAATTACATTAGTTCCTTCATCTATTAGCTGAATTGATGAACCATCAAAAAACAGCTTTGGCTTTAATGAATTAATTGATTTAAATTCAATAATTTCTTTTTGTGCCATCATTCTATCCAAATCCTTTAACGTACATTTTTCATCTTTATAAATTTTAGCCATTAAAAACCCAGCCAAATCGTCTAAATCTTCCACTTTAAATTGGTTGTTAGTAATAATAAAGGAACTATAAAATGTGTCACATAGCACAATTTTAGCCAATATGCTTCTTAGCAAGTGCGTGTTCCAAAAATAATTCTCATTAACTTGAGGCAGATCATCAGAATAATTATTTAAAATAGTAGAATATTTTATGTATGGCTCATTATTGGAATAAGCTTCATCCGCAGCAGCTTGAACTACATCTTTTAATGATTCAACCCACTCTTCGTTATATCCAATTACTTCTGGATGAACATAAGCATTAGTGTCATATTCTAGCAAGCCAATATTTTTAGCTGTTGCTACGACTGAATATGAATTAAATCCGTGATTTTGACAAAACTCATAAAGCTGAGAATTTAATACATACTTATCGCTTAAACATTGTTCTTTTACCCAATCATTAAGTATTTCTGCAAATGTTGTTGAACCGTTGTAATCCGAATCGAGCGGTTTGACGTAAATATTATTTTCAATAATATATGGCAGATTCTTCTGGTCTGCAAGCAAAGAACCTATAAACGCGGGCTGTACATTAAATCCGACTATAGAATTCCAGGTTATGGCATATTCTTGCTTTACTATTTTAAGATTAATTGTGGCATTTAATTTTTCTACTGTTGAAAGGATTCTTTGAGAAATTTCCTCCAATGCAATATCATCAATATTGAGGTTCGAAATGTGTATAAAGCCAAATGAACTATCTCGTTTAATATTATTGCACCTATAATAATAACTTTCAATTTCGTACTCCTCCCAACCTCGCTGAATACAAAAATATTCTTGCAATTGACTTTTTTCAACCCACGTTTTACTTTCCAGTAAATATTTTTCCATAAGGGATACCTTGTCTTCAAATTTATCAATATTTATTTTATCAAAGATTTCTGACCTACTAAACCCTATTCTTTCATTATTTTTATATTTTATTAAACTTAATAATGATGTTGCTTCAGGAATGCCATTTTGTATATATTCTTCAGCTTTAACATTGAAGATTCTCTGAATTCTAAAATGGGCTATATTATCATCAAAGAGTCTTGTTATTTCATTTATTGCTTCATCGACTAATCCCCAGTTAACCGTTACATTGTCGACATGAATATATGTTCCTCTTCTCCAAAGTAAAACATTAGAACACCTTTTTATGACGCCATCACTTATGGTTCTAATTGAAATTAACTCTTGTTTCGACAGCTTATTGATAATTTGTTCAAGGTTTTTTGTAAGTTCCTTATCATTGTTTATAGGCAAATGAATGCCTTCTGGGTAGAGCATTTTTAACAAATTAATTATTTTTTCGTTTCTATTGTTACTACTTTTTTCAGTATTTGTAATACTTTTATATTGTTCTCCTTCTATTTTTATAAATGATTCATTAATGAAATCCTCAAATAGAGCTTCAAATATAGATTTAAAATTATTTTCGGTTTGTTCATCTTTAATAATTAACGTAGTTTTCAAATTTGAATAAAATAGATGCTTGATTTCTTGAAGTTGGACAATTTCAGTATCTTTTGACCCTAACATAGATAATACTTTTGCGTGCAAAGATTCAATATTAAAATTTTGACTGAGTATTAAAAAGTTTTTAAAATCTATTTTGAATTCTAAACTAAAATCATCAAATATATCATTTAAAACTTTTTGGTAATTATGGACTTCATCGTCCCCATTAAACTTAAATATGACCCCGTATTCTTGAAAGATAAGATTTGCATATCTATTAAACATTCCGAGCTTATCACCGAACTGTTTTTTGATTCTCGGTAAAACCCTTTTTTCTATTTGTCTTATTCTTTCTCTGGTTACTCCATAAATTTGTCCAACTTGTTCCAGTGTTTTCTTGTCAGAACCAGAATAAAGCCCATATCGATGCTTAAAAACTTCTATTTCTTTTTCGGAAAATGAATTTAGTATTAAATTCATTTCATTGATAAGTATATTTAAAAATCCAGAGCTTAAAATTTCATCTAACGCATATTCATTCAATCTTTGCTTTAGCCCTTGTGGCAATACTAAGGGGTAAGATTGGAAACCAATAGAAATTAAATATTGATTAATATTTTCAATAATGTCCAACCAATCATTTCTTTGCATAAAGTCTTCGTCTCGAGATAAGATTTCTTCCGGGGAGTGTTGAACTAACTGCCCTATATTTTTAATTCCACAATCTAGAAATATTTTTTTTATAAAATCGGGAAATGGAATATCTTTAATTAAGATATAATATTGGTCATTCACTTCATCTTGTTTTTCCTGATTTAGATTAGAACATTTATCCTCTAATTTTTGTTCTGCTATAAACTCTTTAGAATTAGGCAATTTAATATTTAATTGAGATAGAAATATCTTCACCTCATCAACAGTTTTTTGCCCAGCATTTTTCATTAAATATATGTCATCAAGGTTTAGTTTTAATAAATCCTCAATTGTTATTATGTTATTTCTTGCGAGAGTATTAAAAGTTCTCAATGATAGGTTGGTGTTTTTCAAAGGCAAATGTAATATTTCTTCATTATCTTCAGATTCAATGTTGTTATTCATAAACACTTCGGGCTCTAACAAGTAAAAACTTTCAAAATTATTTGTTTTAACCTCCATTTTTAAATTTGTAAACAATTCGATAAAATCATTAATATTCGCATCTTTTAACCCTGCTTTGTCTAATAAAACACTTAAATTAATCCCATTCAGTTGAGCCAGCGTATTGATTTTTTTACTTTTTAATGTATTTAATAATATTGTTTCACCTTGTATTAATTTCGGATTATTCTTATTATCAAAAGGGATTTGGTACAAATCTACTTCAGATAAATCTGTTTTAATTAAGCAAATTTCATTTCGCTCATTTGACGAATATTGTTGAGCCTTTCGTCCTTCAAATACGACACCGTACAACCCTAAAAGATGACACAAATTTAAGGCTGCTTCATAATTTTTTTGTGCAAAATTGTTAATTAAATCTATAGTTAAATCTGAAAAGTTTTCCAATTTATACTCTTTAAAAAATAATTTTAATCCTTCCACATCATAATCCTTAATAGACCTTTTTTGGAGATATGATGGTATTAGAATCGATGCTTTTTGGTTATTTGCATCATTAGCTTGCCTTGTTGATTTGATAAATTTTGATGTAATTGATTTTAAGTATGAAAGCATTTTTTATCCTTATGTAATTGACTTATAAATTATTATAAATATAATCAAGAGCATTTTTTAAAACAAAAAGATCCTCTTGTGATGTGAAGTAACTAACACTAAAGCGAACAGTCCCTGCTGGAGATGTCCCTAAGAAATCATGTGCATCTGGAGAACAATGAATCCCAGTTCTAACCGCAATGTTCTGATCACTTAAAATTTTACCAATACTATCACTTGAATAGCTATCAAATGTACAGGATATAATTCCTATCTGATTGTTAATGTTATTAGTTTTTATCAAACTTATATTAGAGTAAGCTCTAAGAATTTTAAGTAAACTTTCGGTAGTCTCTATTTCCTTATCTCTAATATTATTTATTCCTGTATTCTTCAACCATTTTAAGGCCGCATTTAGACCGGCAATCGCATATATATTTAAGCTTCCCGATTCAAATCTTTCTGGTATTTGCTCTGGCATTCTTAGGCTCATCGACTCAACCCCATTGCCACCATAGATATAAGGTGGCAATGCACTAGTTTTATCTATTACAAAACCAGCAATGCCAAAGGGGGCATACAACGTTTTATGCCCAGCAAATATAGCGTAGTCAACCTGAGCGGTTATTAAATTTGTATCTATTAAGCCTGCTGTTTGTGCCATATCAACTATTGAAACAGCATTATATTTCTTCGCTAATTTGATTATATCTTCAATTGGAGTAATCAAGCCAAATACGTTGCTAGCATGATTTAAAATCAAGTACTTAGGTTTATTTAAGTTAAATTCGCAAGCTATTTCCTCTAGATTATATTCTAGAGTTTTTTTATTAGGTTTTAAATGTCTAATGTTTATATTTATGGTTTCAGCAATATGATTTAATGTTCTCCTAACTGCATTGTGTTCAAAACAAGTTATATAGACTATGTCTCCATCTTTCCACTTAATCCCATTTAAAATTGTATTTATTGCTATGGTAGCAGATGGGGTAAATACAACATCTTTGCTGCTATTGCAATGCAATAAGTTTAACAATAACTCTCTTGTCTCACTAACTAAGTTTGCTGCAATTGAAGCCTCTTTATATTGCCCTCTGGAAACATTTACTCCTGTTGAACGATAGAAGCTATCTGCAAAATCATAGACTTCACTTGGTTTTGGATATGTAGTTGCGGCATTGTCAAAATAGTACATCTTTTATCCTAATAGCTTACTTATAACATCGACAAGAACTTGTCTCTTTTCACCGGCGCTCAACGATTCGCCATACTCCATAACCATTGATTCAGCATCATTATACATAAGTTTTGCCATCTTATTGTATTCAGCTTTTTCAAATGTTCTGAAAGTTTCTCCTCCATTTTCATCAATAAAGCTAATCTTATAACTTCCAGCAATCTTATTGCTTTTGTTAGTCGTTAGCTTATTATGATATTTTTCAACATTTTCTTTGAATTTTTTAATTGCACGAATAAATCCGGAAATTGTAATGTTGTTCCAATCTTCTATTCTCAAGCTTGTTGAGGCTTTGGCTAAAGCTTCAATCAATCTTTGTGTATCGTTAGATGCGGCAACACACACTTTTAAAATGGCATTCTCACTTTCGCTGTACATATGTGATAGAACATCCTCATTGAATTGTTCTGTCCAATCTTTAAGAATGGAGGATAAAGATGCTTTATTATTAGCACTGCTTTTTGAGAAAATTGCACTTATATCTTTTTCTAAAAAATGGATTAAATTCTCCTTAATTTGTTCTATTTCATTTTTAGAATCTAATATTAAATCTTTTACATTTTTATTAAATTTATCATAACCATAAAACTCAAAAATCTTATTAAATAAAAATTCCCTAGCGTTCAATTCAGGATTTTTTAATGCGTTTCTAAATTTTAGTACTTCACTTTTTATTGGCTTAAAATCATCATTTCCAATGTAGTATTCATTGGTTTCTTTTGTATATTTTGGTAGTTGCATCAGCCATCTTTGCATAGCACGAGTAATAAATTCAAAACTATTGTACTTAGCTTCACCTTCATGAATATACTTGGCAAATAAATCTTTTAAAAAGTTGAGATATTCTTCTTTACTAGAATCCCATTTTTCTAGTGAAATTTCATACTCATCTGGATTAATGTTTATACTATCAAGGAGTCTTGCATTTATTTCAATTTCCTTTTTACCTTTTAATACAACTGCATATTTTTTGTAGTAATGTAAGACAGCTGCTAGATATATGGGAATAAGGCCTTTCTTCAAGCCTATATTTTTTTCTGGTAAGGTTAACCTGTCATATAATACACTAAAACATGATCCATCTTTTGACGAAGATTGAATTATGAATTCTCTTATTACATTTAGAACATTTTGCAATTTAGAATCGTCCAAATTGTCAATTTTTATATAATCTTTATTATCTTCTGCTGATGACAGTATTCCTGTAGATTTTAAAGTACTTCTCATAAAGCTCATGTCTTGCCCAGTTCCAACTAGTCCCAAACTTTCTTTGACTTCATTTTCTAATAAACCTGATACTACTTTATTTCTACTGTTTAATGCTTGGGATGAGATGATATTTTTATTTATCACTTCATTGTTAATAACAGGACAGTTTTTAAATACCTCTTCGCATATGTCAGAAAGTTTCCGAGACAATACGGAACGCCTGTGGATTAAAAGCTCCTCTCCAACATTATAATATTTCGCTAAGCCTAATTCCGGTCTTAAGAACATATCGACGTATGCATTTAAAGCTTCTGCTAAATCATTTAGCGAATAAGTTAACTCTTCAGCAAGTACTGCATCATTAGTGTTTTCAATGATGTAATTAACCGCATCATATTTTACGGCAGTACTGTACATATTTTGCTGTTCTTTTGGCAAAATAAATATAATTCGATTTTGTTTAGTATTTAAATGTTTTTTTATTTGTCTTATAGAGTGCTCTTCAGCTGGAATAATGGCATACAATACACCATCGCCATCAATTCTAGATAGATTAAAATCCCAATTTTGTGTTGAAATAACGTCATCAGAAGTTATAAATTTAAAATTAAAATATCTTATAATTTCGTTATCATCGTTATAGGCATTAGGATAAATTACTCTATCGCCAGCAAAATGGTTTAGAATGTTTTTAACATCAATAGCTGATGCTCGTTGTAAAATTACATCATTAATTTTGGATTCAATATTGATTTCGGTATGCTCTGTAATTCTTAAATAATTTCTATTATCTAGTTTTCTTACAATTCCACTCTGAGTCAAGCTAGTCAGGGCTTTAATAACATCTTGCATATCGTTAACATAACCATTATAAATAGACATAATGGTATTCATATCTGGTGGTAAAATCTCGAAGTGGTCATATATATAAATTAAAGCGATCGTTTTAATGATTTTTTTTTCTAAAACATCATTCTCGCTAAGTTTGTTTAAAGCCGTATATGCTGTTTTCCAATATTTATGAATTGGTTTATTATAGCCTTCAGTTTTAAATAACGGTTCGAAATAATCAAAAATGTAATCTGGCGTTAACAAGGGAAAATTACTATTCGAATTTTCTAAAAACGCACACAATGTATTTTTTTGTCCTTGTGAAGATAAAAACGTGAAGATTGTTCTTTCATTTTGTGCAACTCGCTCAGAGATATTAGGCAGTAAAAAAGTTGCAATTGGCTCTAGTGGGTAACATCCAAATATAACTGTTTCTAATTCATTTATCCCCAAGTTGGCAAATGTTTTATCTGCTGCCCATTTACTAGACATATTGCGAAATAGAATAAAAATAACCTATCTAAAGTATGATAATCAAGCTTATTTCTTTTAAAATTAAAGAATACAGATGTATTGTTTAATTTTATGGAGGATGAGATGAATATAGATATGGCGTTTAAAAATG
>CAISJE010000108.1 GCA_903885635.1 uncultured bacterium | reverse complement strand
GGGGCGCGGCTTCGCCGCGCCCCTCTGCATAAATATAATTCTCTATCAAAAACTTCCCTTGAGGCTCATCCCCGTGAAACACGCCGATTATGAGAATTGTTTTTGCTTGAAAATTACTTTTATCGCCTTCTAGCAAAACTATTTCGTTATTATTTTTTGAATAAGTTTTTTTTAATGTCTTCATTTTTCGATTAAATTTCTCTCTAGCATCACCATCAAAACGGAAATATCTGCGGGTTTTACGCCACCTATTCTGGAAGCTTGGGCGAGCGTTGCGGGTCTGATTTTTTCCAATCGCTCTCTTGTTTCGGTTGAGATGTGAAGAATTTTGGCGTAATCAATATTATCGGGGATCTTGTATTTCTCAAGTTTACCCGATTGCTCGACCTGTATTTTTTGACGTTTAATGTATCCGTCGTATTTGACAAGGATTTCTACCTGCTCATAAACATCTCTCGGCAAATTTAATTCGCGGGTATTTTCGTCCAATTCTTTCAAAATTTTGTAATCAATATTAGGACGTTTTAAAAGATCACTCAATTTAATCCCGCGTTCGATGTTTTCGTTATATTTCGCCAAAATTTCGTTAATATTCGCATCTGCAGGGATTTTTCCAGAATTAAGCCGTTTCATTTCGCCCTCAATTGTTTGTTGTTTTTGATTAAAAACTTCAAACTGCTTATCGTCAACAAGTCCGATTTTATGCCCGATTGGTGTCAATCTTGCATCGGCGTTATCTTGCCTTAATAAAAGCCTGTATTCTGAGCGTGAAGTCAACATTCTATAAGGTTCTTGAATATCCTTTGTGACCAAATCATCAATCAGGGTGCCGATATACGAAGAACTTCTTGAAAGTTCGAGCATCGGCGAATTATTTACGTAATTAAACGCATTAATTCCGGCAACAAGCCCCTGCGCAGCGGCTTCTTCATATCCGCTTGTGCCGTTAATCTGTCCTGCATGAAACAATCCTTGAACGAGCCTTGTCATAAGCGAGTGGTTAAGCTGAATTGCAGGAATGTAATCATATTCCACCGCATAAGCTGGTTTTATCACATGTGTATTTTCCAATCCAGGCAAAGAACGTAGCATTTGAACCTGCACATCCGCAGGCAAACTGCTCGAAAACCCCTGAACATAAACCTCGTAAGTGTCGAGCCCTTCGGGCTCAATAAAAATATGATGCGAGGGATTGGAAGAAAACCTTACAATTTTATCCTCAATAGAGGGGCAGTATCTCGGACCAACCCCCTCGATTAAGCCTTGATACATAGGCGATTTATCTAAATTTGCCCTGATAATTTCGTGCGTCTTTTCATTTGTTCTGGTTAAATAACATGGTATTTGAGGTCTGACTGGTCTATTCGGCTTAAAGGAATAGAAATTCAACTCCTCATCACCGGGTTGAATTATCATCTTTGAATAATCAATTGCTCTGCTGTCAATCCTCGCAGGAGTGCCTGTTTTTAGCTTTTTTACGCTAAATCCGAGTGACTTAAGGCAAGCGGAAAGCCCAAGTGCGGGCATTTCACCCAATCTGCCTGCCGCATAAGATTTTAGACCGACAAAAATCTTTCCCTCAAGCGATGTTCCCGTTGTTAAAATCACACTTGGCGCAAAATATTCAATCCCGTACTGGTCAATTGCGCCTTGGATTTTGCCGTCTTTGACCATTAAATCGCTTATACAGCACTGTTTGAGATAAATATTTTCGTTTTTTTCGATAATATTGCGCATATAAGTCATGTATTCTTTTTTGTCGGATTGCGCCCGTAGGGCGCGCACTGCAGGGCCTTTGGATGAGTTTAACATTTTCATCTGAATATAAGTCGCATCAGCAACTTCGCCCATCATTCCGCCAAGCGTATCGATTTCTCTTACCAATGTTGATTTTGCAGGACCCCCTATTGCAGGATTACAAGGCATTAGGGCTATGTTGTCGAGGTTGAGCGAACACAATAAGACTTTCGCCCCCAAATTAGCTGCTGCTAGGGCTGCTTCGCAGCCCGCATGTCCGGCCCCGACAACAATCGTATCAAACTTGTTTTTTAAATATTCCATAATATAATTATAATACAAAAGTGAGAAGTGAGAGGTGAAAAGTGAGAAGAAGAATATTGATTTTAATAACCTTGATATTTATGGTTTTGCCTGTTTTCGCTCAAACTCTTGAGTGCGGAGTAACTTTCGATTGGATTTCTAAAACCCAAATCCAACGTGACGAAAATATCGCACAAATCCAAAATATACTGTTCAGCGACAAAATAAAGACAAAATATAATAAAAAGGAAATTAAATCTCAATACGCAGAGTTCTTTAAAGACAAAGACGCAAGACAAAATTACATTGAAATTTCAAACGGTAAAAAAGAAGACGCTCAAAAATATTATTGCGCGTTTTACTGGAAAAATTTCCTCGTGGCTTACGGAATTCAGTACAAAAATAATATGAAAAACATTTATTATTACGATGCCATGGGGAATTTAAGATGGGTGGATGTTTTTTCAGACAATTACCCGAAATTTCCTTATCGGTCATACCAGTATTACAGAACGGGCGAACTTGTTGCGTCGTATTATTACGTTTCAGAATATGACCAGTATATTTTTGACCCGAATAAAAAATTCAAAGGTCGTTGGTATAAAGAAAATATGTACAATAAAAACGCAAAAATTATCATGACTCGTTCAAATTATTAAAGGATTTTAGTTTAATGAATTATCTTATTATCGCTACAGTTTGCTTTTCTCTATCGTTCGGCTTGATAAAAAGTCAGCTGGCGGGGGTTCCAAGTGATATGGTGGTGGAATTAAGATTGTTATTAGCGGCGTTGATATTTTTGCCGTTTTTTAAAAAATCCGAAGGTAAAAAAACCCTAATTGCGGCACTAATCGGCATAATCCAATTCGGGATGATGTATATATTTTTCCTTCGGGCGTTTAAATATTTGCAGGGAAATGAGATTGTTTTGCTGACGACAAGTACGCCTATATTAGTGGCAATTTGTTCTTCTTTTTTTGGGCGGCGGTTCAAATGGTCTTATTTAATATGTATAATTTTTTCGATTATCGGTGCGATTATAGTGATTTGGGATAACGTAAGTTTCAATTTTTTACTTAAAGGGGTCTTGTTGATGGAACTTTCCAATTTTTGTTTCGCACTCGGACAAGTTTTGTGGCGGGAATATATTGGAGAAAATGACTCACAATTGATGACGTCCGCGTATTTCGCAGCGGCGGTATTTGTTTTACCGCTAGCTGTAATAAATACGGATTTTGCCACCTTTTCATTGAGCGCAACACAGTGGCTTTCGATTTTGTATTTGGGGATTATCCCGACAGGAATTGGGTTTTGGCTCTGGAATAAAGGTGCAAAACTGGTAAACTCAACCACTTTGGCAATTATGAACAATCTTAAAATTCCGATGGGGATTTTATTTGCGCTGGTAATTTTTCACGAGCGGATAAATTTGGCAAATTTTACTATCGGCAGTATTTTTATTTTAACAGGGATAACTTTAAGCCATTTGTTGATTGATAAAGTAGTTCGGGCATACCTACCCGACCGTAACTAATCCACTTGTAACAACTCAGGTAGATTTTACTTAACCATAAAGTGAGAGATGTGTACCCCGAAAACAGACCTTCCCCGCAGGTGTGGAGGTGAAAACGTACGCATTTATTGGGATTTACGACCCTTTAATTTGACCTAAGTACATCCACTTTATTTATTAATTTTTGTAACAATATTTTATGCAAACAATGATAAAAGACACAAAAAAAATTCACAAGTTTTGTACAAATATAAATAAGTGTTATTTTAAATAAATTTAGAAAGGAAAATTAATATGAAATTTAATAATTTTTGTTTAACGGCTTTTGGCGTTATTGCTTTAGGTTATTTGAGCACTGATGCCTATTTAAATAGAGCAAAAACTAATGCCAGATATGCTAATGATCAACTTTATTTACACGCAGAACTTCCAACAGATAGATTTGAAAGCTTGATGAAACGCACTAGTAATGAGCTTTTTCCTATTATTGGACAGGAAGAAGTGGCACGAGTAGCTGATTCTGTAAGAATAGTTAGGGCTAGTGAATCTGGTATGCTGAGGGCATTAGGGGAGGTCCGAGATGGTAAAATAAATACAAGTAATATAACCGCTACAATCAGAAAACTTATTACGAAATAAGATAAGTAAAAAAATTCTAAAGAAAAATTTCTCCTACTCAATCCACTTAAAGCTTTGAACGTAATTTTCGCCATTAATATCACCGTAAATCTCAGCGGAGAAAATTCTGTATGTCTTATCGTTCAATTCAAATCCGGGGATTCTATTCAAATTCTTAACAAATTCCGCCTTGTTCTCTTCATCCAAATTCAGACCGGGGATTGTGTTGAAAAGCGTATTTAGTGAAGTATTTCCGATTGGACCAAGCACATTGGAAATCTTTTTGGAAACACGCCCGAAAACCTTCATATCCGCGACAAGTCTTGAAAAATCATAAGTACCGGTTAAAAACAGACTCAAATCGTTCCCTTTAGAAAAAATTTGGATGTCATTTGCAATCCCCGATTTAATTAAAAAGCTGCCGTTAATATTTTCAAACTGTCCCGTTTTAAGCGGCGTAACCAACTCAATCAGGCTGTTAATAGTCAGTCCCGTAATACCGCTTTTAACCAAATTCGCCGATTTCAACAAATATTCAAGCGAGCCGAGCTTAGGCATTTTCCCGTCCACAACCCTAAACCCACCACTACCGCTTAATGTATCCATACATGTTTTATGCGTTTTTCCGTTACATACAAGCTCGGCTTCCCCGATTAACGAACCGAAAATTTGGTTTGGCAAATCAAACAACGCTTCTGCCATTGAATTTGCGTTTACTTTATCGACATGAAGCTCCAATGCTGAATTAGAATTAAGAAGATTATATTTAAAATTCCCATTCACACTGCCTTCTGCGACATCAAAACTGAAATTATTGACAGAAAATAAAAGTTTCTCATTCAAAGAAAAATCCGCCAACAAATTTTTTGCAAAAATATTTCTAACAAAGACACTGTCCGCTTTCACTTTTGCCTTTTTGATAACCAAATTTGCAATACTGCCGCCTGCAACGCCTGATTTTTCGTCGATTAAATTGCGCTTGTCCGAATCCAAATCAAGTTTTCTTAAACTTTTTGAGATTTCATTTATATCAAGATTACCAAGATAAATATCAACATCATTAAAAACATATGGCGCGACTAATCTGTTTTCTGCGTTGGCAAAAAAAGTTATCTTGTTAGAAAAAATTTCGCCATTCGATTTTATCTCAATATTTTTGGCACCAAAATCAAGAGAAATATCCTTGATTATCGTATCAACAAATGGAATATCCACCCCCGTAAAATTCAAAAATCCTGACAGTTTCGGCGAAACTATTGAATCGTTTATGATGACATTGGAGGTAAAAAGCCCCTGTTTAATCATTGATTTTTTGAATAAAAGATTAAATATTTTTGCATCGGTAGGATTTTGAGTTTTCACCCTGAAATTATGGAAAACAATATCATTTTTACTCACATCAATCCGTCCTCTGGCGTTTAATTGTGGAGACACAAATTGTTTATCATTCTGAGAAGAAATTAATTTATCATATTGAAAATTGTTCACATAAATGGAATTTTTTGAAATATTTGTATCCGCAAATATTTTTATCGGATTATTTACATCCCCCACGCTTGAACCCATGTAGGAAATATTTGAATCCTCCTGCAAATTTAGTTCGGTTTTTGCGTTGAAAAAATTCTTATTGCCGTTAATTCTTGCTGAATAAATGATGTCACCTTTGATTTTTAGAGGATAAACGGCATTTTTATTTATATATTTTTCAACAAAATTCTGCGACAGCTTGGAATTCAAGTAAAGATTAATTTGAGGATTTTCAAAAATATTCGTAATAAACCCATCAACCAAAATCGGCATAGAATCGAGATTTGCATTAACTTTATATAAAATTAGTTTATTGTCATTGAGTTCGATATTCCCGCTAAAAATTTTAATGGGGATGTTTGAATACGCAAAAGCAATCTCGCTAAGTTTAATTTTTGAATTTACAACATTATTTTTAATCGAAGCTTTTAAGCTGACATGTCCTGATGAGTTTGAAATTTCGTTAAGATATTTTTTTACATTTTGAGGAACAAAAGGATATTGCACTAAATTTTTGAGCTCTGACAGGTCGAAATTCTCGGAAATAAATTTTGCGTTTACAATTTGTTTTTTTTGAAAGATATTTTTTATATCACAAGTTAAATTAAACGGATTATTCTTCAAACTGCCTTTCATTTCTAAATTCACATTTGTATTCTTTAATTTTCCCTTAATATAAATTTTTGAATTATCCAACAAAGAGTATAAATCAAAATCCGCATCTGTATTTTTAAAATTAACCGTTCCAAATAAATTTTTGATTGAAGTATGCATTTCATTGAACAAAACATCGTTGCCGAGTAATTTTATATTTCCTTCAAGAAAAACCGTTTTACCTAAAGCAAATTCGTTAATATCTTGAATCTTCCCCTTAAGTTTAAGTTTTGTGTTAAACTTCCCTTTAATATTGCTTTTGGTTGGTATTAATTTTTGAATATCCCCTAACAACGGGGATGTCTTTAAAACATCAAGTAATTTATCCCAATTTTGGTTACTTGCAGTTATATCATAATCCAAAACACCGAAAAACGAACATTTCCCATCAATTTTAACCAATTTATCATCCAAAAAGGCTTTTTTAGCAACAAGATGGGTGTCTTTATCTTTAAACTCAAGACTCCCCTCGCCATTTTTCAACAACATATTAATCCCATTAAAACTCGCGGTGGTATTTCTAAAATTGAACACCCCAAAAAGGTGCGAATTCTCTCTTGTACCGTTAATTTTTAAATTAATATTACCTGCACCCTTGAGTTTCATAACGGGGAGCGGACCGAGTGCAAAGTTGAAAATCTCATGCATAGGATTTAAAATTGATTCAGTAAGTTCCAAATCCACATTAGGCGTACTTGTAATGTCTAAATGTATTTTGCTTCCGCCGTACAAATCAATCTTTCCCTTGAGAAGAATTCTTTCGTTTCTTGAAGTCGGGAAAATCACATCCATACCAAAATTTTCGCCTAAGAAGTCTATTTTTACGGTCGATTTTGGGATATTCCCCTCAAAAGGCTTAATTAAATATCCGTTCGTTGAAAGAAATTTACCTGTGAGTTTAGGTTTTTTGATTTTTCCTTTGATAAAAAGTTTTCCTTGCAGGTCTGAAAAATACTCGTATTTTTTTAAAGCAATAAAATTCACACCGATTTCTTCGGAGTTTTTTGCAGGCAGAAGCGATATAAAATCTTCTGTTCTCGATTTATTTAAGACAACGGACAAATCTAAGACAGGGTTTTGAGAACTTATTTTGTTGATTTTTCCGTTAATATCAGCATCAATATTATTAGATAAAATTTTGAATGTTTTAATCATTAAAACATTCTTTGAAGCATCCACAATTGTCGTAATGTTGAATTTATTTTTAAAATGAGTATTATTGGGGCTGTCTTTCGCCTCAATCGAAAATTTTTCAACAGCCATTTGAGTCATTATTCTGGTTGTTTTTTTGTTCAAAATTTTAGTATCAGCCTCAATATTTAAAATCCCGTCTATTTTTTTTATCTTATTTTTCGATATTTTTCTTATATAAGGCGATAAGTCCGCTAAGTTTAAGTTGGTAACGGCTCCGTCAAAAACAACCTCGTTTGTATCAAATCCCTTTTTGAACGGAAGTCTAAAATCCACGTCCGCGTTTATAATTGAATAGTGGTTTTTAATTTTTAATCTTGAATTTGTGGAAAATTTTATATATTTTTTTGAATTATATTTTTCTAAATCAAAGTAATCGCCATTTATCAAAACATCTTTATTTTGTATTTCGTCTTTTAAATTAATTTTGTAGCTTTCAATATTCATTTTGGAATCTTCAATCGAAAATTTAGAATTAGCGCTTTTTATAATCAAATTATTTCCAATATAAAATCGGAAATTTTTATCAATTTTCAAATCCAAATTTATCTTATCACAGGAAAAATAAGCCAGTTGAATTTTTCCGAATAACAATGGTAACAGACGAATTTTTAATTTAGGGTTAGAAACCGACAATGGAGTAGAATTTTTATCCACAATCTTAAAATCAGAAGCATTGAGCCAAATCGAAGGAGTTAACCCCATTTTTAAACTCGGATTTTTAAACTCAATTTGTGTCCCCAACTCTTTTTTTACCATGCGCTGAATTTCAGGAACCCTATGCTCAATATCCACAACTGCGGGAACTCCCCAATAATAAGCAGCATAAAGTAATACAAAAAATAATATGAATAACAACAATTTTAGTCTGATTTTCATTTTACTTAGTATAACATGAATCAAAAATTGTCACACAGTAATTCATAATACGCTTGAGGATGCAAACAAGTAGGACAGAACAACGGAGCTTCAATCCCCAGATAAGGTCGTCCACAATTTCTGCATTTCCATTGTACTTCGTTTAATTTTTTAAATACAGAATTAGTTTCAATGTTCTTTGCCAAAGCCAAATATCTTGCTTCATGGTGTCTTTCAACCTCCAAGACCTGCCTGAACGTGTTAGCAACATCCAAAAAACCTTCTTCTTTTGCAATTATGGACGCATTCAAATATAAATCAGTCCATTCTTCGTGTTCTCCCATTGCTGCGTGTTTAAGGTTTTCGACAGTCGTGCCAAGATGGAAAGCATACCCACCATTGACTTTTGCCTTACCTGAACCCAAGTGTTTATAAAATAATTTTGCATGTTCTTTTTCGTTATCCGCAGTTTCTGAAAAAATCGCAGAAATCTGTTCATAACCCTCCTTTTTAGCCACCGAGGCAAAATAAGTATAGCGATTTCTTGCCTGAGATTCGCCTGCAAATGCGTTTATTAAACATTGTTGAGTCTTTGTACCTTCTAATTTATTTTCCATGATTATTCCTCCATATAAAAAATAATATATAGGAAACAACGGAAAAATTAATTCTCCAAAAAGACAATATTTTAAATCAAGTCATATCATAAAATAATATTTGTAATAAAATAAAATTATGATTTATGGAATTTTATCAACAATAGCTTTTATAATAATTTTACCGTTTTGGCTCGTTGTCGGTTTATTTAAGCCGACATTAACAGTTGGGTTTAAAGAAAAATGCGGATTTTATGATAGCTTGCCAGCCCTCCAGCCCTCCAACCCTCCAACCCTCTTGTTCTACGGAGTTTCTGTAGGAGAAGTAATCGCCATAGAAAATTTAATAAAAAAAACGCGCGAAACATTTCCAAACACTAACATAATAGTACTCACAGGAACCAAGACAGGACAAGAAATCGCGCATAAAAAATTAAGCAACACTGCTGATTTTATTTCCTATTTTCCGTTCGATTTTCCGTTTTGCATAAAAAATATGCTTAAAAAACTTAAACCTGATGCGGTTTTTATTGCCGAAACAGAGCTTTGGCCCAACTTTGCTAATACACTGAACAAACAAAAAATTCCGATTCCACTATTTATTATTAACGGCAGAATTTCAGACAGAACCTATAAAAGCTACAAAAAATTATCTTTCTTTTTCTCCCCGATTTTAAAAAAATACACAAATATTTTCACCCAAAGTAAGCAAGATAATGAAAAATTAATCTCTATCGGCGCAAACCCAAAAACAACCGCAGTAATGGGGAATTTAAAATTCGACATTAAAAAACCTGACGCATCCACACTCGGGTTTAAAAAAAATTCTCAACACAAAATCTTGATTGCAGCAAGTACTCATAACGGAGAAGACGAGATTGTTTTAAAAGTTTTTTCAAAACTTAAAAGTGAATTTCCAAATCTAAAATTAATTCTCGCGCCAAGGCACCCTGAACGCAACGAAAATGTCTTTAATTTAATCAAAAAAAATGAATTTACTTGTTCAAAACGCTCCGAAAACGTCGACTTTGAGCAAAATGACGTAATTTTACTCGACACAATGGGCGAACTCGCAAAATTTTACTCCGTTTGCGATATAGCATTTATCGGCGGAAGTTTCAACAAAACAGGCGGTCACAATCCGCTTGAAGCAACAATTTTCAAAAAACCTATCGTATCAGGTCCAAGTATACATAATTTTAAAGATATTTATTCAATACTAACCTCCTCTGATGCAGGAAAAATTGTCAAAACACCTCAAGAGCTCCAAAAACATTTACATAAACTTCTATCAGACGAAATTTATTATCAAAAAGCTTCCCAAGATTGCAAAACAGTCTTTGAACAAAATCAAGGCGCATTGGAGTTTGTGATAAAAGTTTTACAAACTCTTGTTTAGAAAGTTTTTTTTTGAGAAAATAGTGGAACGAGTAAACGGTAAACGGTAAACAGTAAACGGAGGCAATAAACCTTTCAGCCTTGAACCTGTTCAACCTTTCACCCAAATAGGAGTAAAAAATGGCACTAACAGTATACTTAGGAATAGACGTCGGCTCGGTAACAACAAAAGTTGCACTGGTAGACGAAAATGGGAAATTTATAGACAGCTACATGCTCAGAACCGCAGGCAAGCCCGTAATAGCGATTCAAACAGGGCTTAGGGAATTACATAAAAAAGCGCTTTGTGAGTACAACGTTCAAGGTGTAGGCGCAACAGGAAGCGGAAGAAGTCTCGCAGGTGCACTTGTCGGCGCAGATGTAATTAAAAACGAAATCACAGCCCACGCAGTCGCAGCAAGCACCAATATCCCCGGAGTTCAGACAATTTTAGAAATAGGCGGTCAAGACAGTAAAATAATCCTGCTTCGAGATGGGATTGTAACCGATTTTGCGATGAACACAGTTTGTGCTGCAGGCACAGGAAGCTTTCTGGACCAACAAGCAAACCGACTTAACGTACCCATAGAACTCTTTGGAGAAACAGCCCTAAAATCACAAAATCCTGCACGTATAGCCGGACGTTGCGGTGTTTTCGCCGAAAGCGATTTAATCCACAAACAACAACTGGGCTACGATATAGAAGACCTACTATACGGACTCTGCCAAGCGTTAGTAAGAAACTATCTAAGTAATCTCGCACTCGGCAAGGAACTTCTATCAACAGTAACTTTCCAAGGTGGAGTTGCCACAAATTCAGGCATGGTAAAAGCGTTTGAAGAAGCACTCAACACAAAAATAATTGTACCCGAAAACCACCAAACAATGGGTGCAATCGGCTCCGCTTTGCTTGCCATGGAAAACCATCAATATACCCAACAACCTACCAAGTTCAAAGGCTGGGCAGTAGGTGATATGCACTTCAACGCAATAACCTGCGAATGTAGCGACTGCTCCAACAACTGCGAAATCATCACAATCGTAGAAAATAACGAAGTCCAACACCACGTCAGTAAAATCAAAGACATCCAAGGCAACATAATCGCCCGCTGGGGTAGTACTTGCGGCAAATGGGACTTACTTTTTTTGTAAAAAAGGTAACTAATCACCAGAAATTAACATTGTCATAAGTCAGGATTTAGCGAGCTTTTCACCTCTTCCTTGCGGAGAGGTCGACTTTCTTCGTGAGCGGAAGCCCGCGAACGTTAGAAAGTCGGGTGAGGGTTATGCAATCAGGGTAAGCTTTTTCACCCTCCACCAAGGATTTCATACACTCGTGCCTCGCGTTGAAATCCTATCCTC
>CAISJE010000107.1 GCA_903885635.1 uncultured bacterium | reverse complement strand
TCATTTTTATGTCCCGATTAATCTCTCCGAATAACCGCTTTTTTGTGGTAACGGAAATCTATATGCCATAAAATTGATAGCTGGGCTTAATTGATATATTTCTATTTAACATTTTTAAATCGGGAATTGCTGATATTTTACAGCTTAAAAACTTGGCACCAGCTTGCAAAAAATGTTAAAACATGCACTAGATCATGCCAAAATCAAAAAAACCAGTAAAGCTTTATTGTTTGCGGCACTTTTATGTAGCTCATGTACTGGAAGCAGAAACGGATCTACTTTACATGCAAGAACTGTTTATTCCCACGTATGCGAACAGAGTTTACTGAAAATTTCCAGTCCCGTTGACAATTTGTAAAAAATATTATGCACCTCAAAGGTGTATAAAGTATGCCAGAATAGCTGGCTTTATACACCTTTTGGTGAGATATGGTGCATAGATAAAGGAGTTGGGCGTCATTCTAAGAAAAACCGTGCAACCATGAAAGTGACTGAAAAACAAGACTAATCAATACTAGAAAATGAATTATTGGCATATACAATTGCATCCTGACAATAAAGGAGCTTTTCCACCTGAAAAAGTAAAGAAAATACTAAATGATACCTCCTATATTGGATTGGGAGAATGGGAAAGCGGAGAAGACCAAATAAGGCAATTTATTGACATTCTAAAGATTGGCGACATAGTGGCAATTCGCAGTGGACAGACTCCAATTTCACTTGTCGAGGTTACTGGCGAAGCAGAGCATACCGATGAAGTAAATGAAGAATTGGATTGGTTTCAAAATAGGCGACAAATCAAAATACTTGATTTTTATAAACCCGAATATGATTTTTATATTCCCAAAGCAATGGGAACATTTTCAATTTGCTCAAATCTAAAAACTCAAACATCAAAAGTTATAATTAAGTGGCATCAAAAAATTACTCATAATATAGTTATGAATAATACGATAAAAATTCTCAAATATAAACATCAAGTAATTTTACAAGGTCCTCCAGGCACTGGAAAAACAAGACTTGCAAAAATAATAGCGGATGAATTAATAAAGCCCAGTATTATTGGTAATCCAATTGAAATAATTAATAATTTTTTTTCTTCATCATTAAAAAATTCGGAGGAATTAAAAAATAGAAGGGAAATTGAAACTAAACTATTATCGGACTTTCAACTTCGTTTTCCCATTGAAAACATAAAAAATCTTACGCTAGACGATTATTGCGCAGGTAAAGGCGACCGGAATAATTTCTGTTGGTGGATTGAAACCGGATTGAAAACATTTGGCAGGTATTCACCCGGTAGTGCACGTTCATATCTGATTTATTGGAACAAAGATGATTTAGAATATCGAAAACATGGTAAATTAATCAAAGACATTGAAGATGATGAAGAGGCAATGAAAAAAATAGCAGAATTGCTATATGACGTTGTCAAAAATAGAAATGTTGAAAAGGCTACAGAATACTTGGGCGATAGTTTTTTGTTGAAAATTTTGAATTCGTACTTTCCTTTAGAATATTTCCCTATAAATGGCAGAGAATCTTTAGATAATGCTTTAAAATTATTTGGGATAGATGCATCTCATCTTAGCAAATTTGAAAAGAACAAAAAATTAAATGAGATATTCCTTGCAAAAAAGAAAGAATTAAATTCAGATGCAAGTCCTTTTGAATTTATGAGTTTTCTTTTCAATAATTTCAACCTAAAGACAGGTGAAAATATTGATATTAACAAGACAGTTGTTACTAAAGGAGAAAAGGAATTAATTCAGTTTCATCCAGCATATACCTATGAGGATTTTGTTAGAGGAATTGTTGCGGAAACTAATGATAAGGGAAACATTGCATATAAAGTTGTGAATAAAATCTTAGCTGAATTTGCACAGAAAGCAATTGACAATCCAAACGGAAATTATGTACTAATCATAGATGAAATAAATAGAGCCAATTTGCCTGCTGTATTGGGTGAGCTAATTTATGCACTTGAATATCGCAATGAAACAGTATCTTCTCTATATGAATACGAACGAGAACGTGAAATATCGCTACCAAGTAATTTATTCATAATTGGAACAATGAATACAGCCGACCGTTCGGTCGGCCATATTGATTATGCAATTAGAAGACGATTTGCATTTATTGATATACTCCCTGATGACACAGCAATAAAGTATGAAAAAGCGTTAAAGCTTTTCAATGAGGTTCAAAAGCTATTCACTTCTGAATGTCTATCACCTGATTTTAAAGCAAAAGAAGTAATGATTGGACACAGTTATTTTCTTGTTGATAATGATGACGATTTAAAGTTGAAATTAGAATTTGAAATAAAACCAATACTTCGAGAATATTTAAAAGACGGTGTGTTTTTTGAAAATGCCAATGAATTAATAGAATCTTTAAATGTCTAATTTGCTTTTAAATAAGGCTTTTTCTGAACATGCAATTGAAGATATTTCTTCAATTGATATGCTTAGCCCATTGGCTTTATTATTTAAACAAAAACCTAATTGCAAGTGTGTTGAGATAATTCACGAGCGTGAATCAAAGGTTTTAAATTTGAATTATTACATTGGAACTGATTGGTTGGTAAAAGAAAAAATTGCTGTATATGTTGCTCCCAAACTAAACGATGGTATTACTTATATTGACTATTTGAAAATGGCTTTTTCATGTTTAAGCCACACAGAAGTTTCCAATTTTACAAATGATTTATTTGAAATTAAATTTAACGAACCATTAATTGAAATCAATAACAAGCAAGATACATTAACACCTCTATTAGTCGTTCAATTTTTACAATTAGTGAAAAGTATAGTTCGGAAAGGGTTGAAAAAGTCTTATTTTACTGTTGAGCAGAATCTCAATTCAAAGATAAAAGGGAAAGTGCTTGTTTCTCAGACACTAAAACAAAACATTATTAAGAATAGACCTTCTAAGACTTTTTGTAAATATGATGAATTTGGTTTTAATTGTATAGAAAACAGGGTGTTAAAACAAACACTTTTGTTTATTCAAAAATATCTTTCATTTTTTCCTGAATATTCTAAACTGGCAAATCCGATAATTAATTATTGTATGCCAGCATTTTATAACGTTGATGAAAATATTGATTTTAAATTACTAAAAAAAGTAACTCATAATTCGTTTTACAAAGAGTATAAAGAGGCACTTTATTTATCAAATCTCATTTTAAAGCGATTTGGCTATAATATAAAAGAGATTGAAGGTTTGAAAAATAATACAATCAAAGTTCCTCCATTTTGGATTGATATGTCAAAGCTGTTTGAATTATATGTGTTCGGCTTATTAAAAGACAAATACAAGAATAGTTTACTGTTTCAAGTTCAAGGGACTTATGGACAACCTGATTTTTTACTTGTTACCGAGTCGGATAAAATAATAATTGATACAAAATATAAAAGAAAGTATCAGCAAGAGCAGTATTTCCCAGAGGATATTAGGCAATTAAGTGGTTACTCGCGAGACTTAAAGATTTTAAAACGCCTTGGTTTTGTTAGTGAGGAAGAGCAGAATATTGCTGTAGATTGTTTAATAATATATCCTGACCAAAATGCTTCTGAGAACTTGGATGACGATTTGAAATCTGACAAAATAAATGGATTTTCAAGATTCTATAAAATGCCGATTAAATTGCCAATAATTACAAATTAACGACATGAACAACAAGAAAATAAAAAAAAGAACGAACGCCCAACACGCGGTCATACAAAATTGGGGTTTAAGTGGTTAGGCAAGTACAGCTCTCGCTGGCATGTTTCTTGTCGGCGGATAGTTTCGCTTCCACGTTTTCCCCAACTTTGCATACCGCCATCCGTTAAGTTTAACTAAAAATACTAATAACCATAAATTATAAATAAGATGAGATTTACATTTACACCAGACCATATTGCAATAGCTGACTTATTTGGAAGCAATATTAGTTATATCGTACCGGAATATCAGAGACCGTACTCTTGGGACTGTATTGGTAAAAGCGAACAAAATAATCAATTAAACGTAATGTGGGATGATATAATTGAATTCTTTCATAGCGATAATACGGGTGAATATTTTTTCGGCTCAATGGTCATGATTGAAAAAGAAAGCCGGCTTTACGAAGTGATTGATGGACAACAAAGGCTAACAAGCCTTGTAATTCTCTTTGTTTCAATAAAGTGTTTTTTAAAAAAGATAGCTGACAATCAAATACCGTTAGACGGGAGTAGTTCAGAAATAGAAGAGTTAAACTCATTTCTTCCAAAAGCAATTGAAACAATTAATGATGTTATTTTTAACAAAAAAACACTTGGATTGATTGCCGAAAAGAAAGTGAAAATTGAAAAAAATGCCGAATTTGATTATGACAAAATACTAACAAGTGTAATGGAATGTTCTGCATTATTAAACTTAAATACCGCAAATGAAGAACAAGAAAAAGTATCTAAAAGGTACTATTCTAATCGCGATTTTTTTATAAAAAAGATTGAAAATACTTTCCTTGATGGAGTAAAATTTACAAAGAATAATGCGATTGCACTTGATAAATTTACAGAATTTCTAAAATACAAACTTTCTGTCGTTAGAATAATTGCACCCGATTTTGATGTTGCTTATCAAATATTTGAAATTTTAAACAACAGAGGATTACCGTTGTCAAATAAAGACCTTTTTAGAAATTTTATTATACAACAATTTTCAAAACTTAAAGTTGAAAAACCAGACAGGTATGCTCAAATCAATCCAAGCGAAAAATGGAATGAATTAGAAAATAATTATTCGCTAACACAAGACTTTATTGGTCGTTGGGTCGAAAGTAAAAAAGCCGGACAACAAAAGTATTCTGCATTTAACGATTTAAAAGAGTTATTCGAAAAAAAATATACTGACGATATTGATAAGTCAAAAGTCGAGAAAATCTACGAAGATGTTAAGACTGATTTAGGATATTATTCTTTAATTATTGATGAAACAGTAACAGATTTACTTATACGAAATAAGATTATTTTTCTTTTAAATGCAGGGAATGTTAGATATTCAATCAATTTACTATTGGCTCTTTTTCGTTGTTGCAAATATACCGGCTATGATAATGTAGATATCTTAGATTTCATAACCACATATGAACAATATTTTACACATACGCTCTTGTCTAAAAATCAACGTTTCACAAGTAGTTCAATCTATAATGCAATCGTTGCACTTAATAATAACGATGTTGTAAAAGCAAAATCTGAATTTGTAATTACAGATGAAGAGACAGAAGAATTAAGACAGCTTATTAATAGTGATTTTAAAGATAATACCACAGCAAAATTATTTATTTCAAAATACATTTGGTACAAAGACAGTAATATTGATGATGTTATTTCTCATAGGTTAGATTTCGATAAAGCTACATTAGAACATATTTTACCACAAAATCCTGCATTGGGAACTAATTGGCGAAATGATTTTTCCGAAGTTTTTAGAAAGGAAACGACTTATAAACTTGGTAATATGACACTATTAACAAGAAGATTGAATTCTTCTGCAAAAAATAATGGTTTTAGCATTAAAAAAGAAAAGTACAAAGATACCACACTTTGGGTTACGCAAAAATTAACTGTTGATAATTTAGTTATTGATGAACTTTTTTTTCAAAATAGACAAAAAGACATTGTTGAAGCAATTTATGCAGATTTGAAAATAAATATATAAACTTAACATGGTATATGCGATAATTTTAAAATTTGGTTTGCCGGAGGCGCAACACAAACCAAATTTTAAAACTACGCATATACCTTTACGTTAAGTGCAATTAGAGGAGGATGAAATCATGAACTTGCAATGACCACAATGCAGAGTTAATTTTCTACGATACAAACCAACCAGTAGAGGCCTGCCGAGAGGCTCCAAGACTCGATTCGCGGGGCACGTTGCATCATGTGATTATCCGGGGGGTAGAAAAAAGAGAGATCGTTTCCGACGATAAAGATCGGTGTGAACGGAAAACAAGAATAAGCCAAAAACGGGAGATAAGAATCACCCTGGGTTAGCGTAAACAACATCAGAGCTAAGAGGTCACAGTTCAAAACGTTAACCATCTACAGCAGCGTTAAAGAACCTTCCCGATATCCTGATTGATCCATTTATCGAACATCGTTCATACCCTCCTGATCGGGATTGTCACAGTGCCCGGTAAAGCCTGCAGCCTCTTCCAGTTGCCTTTTCAGCTCATCTTTTGA
>CAISJE010000106.1 GCA_903885635.1 uncultured bacterium | reverse complement strand
CGCTGATTGCAATTAACCCTCACCCGACTTTCTAACACTCGCGGGCTTCCGCTCGTGCTGAAAGTCGACCTCTCCGCAAGGAAGAGGTGAAAAGCTCGCTAAATCCTGACTTATGACAATGTTAATTTCTGGTGATTAGTTGCCACATTTTTGAATTTATTAGCAAAAAAATAAATTCAGCGGTTTATATTATAAGTATATAGTATGATTTGAGTAGTCAACAGGGCGTATTTAGTGTTAAGTAGTATTGAAATCAATTCAAATAGAAATATTTCATTCGGTCGTGCCATAAGACCCTATGAAGTCGATGAACTAACCCAGACCAGCCGAGAGGCTAAAGGATATTTGGGAATGGAAAAACTGGCATTGGGATACAAGACTTCGTAACAATTCGAAATTCGAAGAACTTATCAGATGTGCAGGAAAATCTCAAATTTTCTTTGCAGATTTCTTCGGACGTAAGAAAATTTACAACCGAAGCGGAACAGATCATCCTGATAACTGGAAGTTAAGATTATCCAAAAATTATCAAGCAAAATTCTATAAAAATTTGGAACAAAAAGAGTGGAAAGGTATTGCACTCAACATGCCTGAACTTTTTAAACGCGCAATTATCTCAAAAATCTATACTACTGACCAATCGAGAGCTGAACAAGATGCCGAATTCAGCAGAATGAAGCCTCTTATTGACAAACTTGAAAAGTACGAAAAAATACTCTATGAACCTGAGCAAATAATGCGTAATATTGGTAAAGCTATCAAAAAAGTAGCCCAAAAGGGACTTAAAACAGTTGCGTAAAAAACATTAAATAAATACAAAAAAGCGGATTTTTGAAAAAGAATCCGCTTTTTTGTATTTTAGTATATTATTTTAACCGCCTACGAACAGCCCGAATAGCCGCAGTTTAAGCAGATAAAGCAACCCTCTGCCATTTCTATACTCGTTCCGCAATCAGGACAAGTGAATTTCTTTAAAACAACCTCGGGTTCTACATTCTCATCAGCGGGTTTAAGCTCGATTTCAAGAGTTTTCTTAACGTCCAAATTCATCGGCTGGAACGTACGACTGTTGTTTCTGTAAACCGTAATCCCTTTTAAATTATTCTCAAACGCAAGGATATAAGCTTTTTCGATATCTTCTCTTGTAGCGTTTTCTTCAAAGTTAACCGTTTTAGAAACCGCATTATCAGTATGCAACTGGAACGCCGCCTGCATGCGAACATGCCATTCAGGGGTTACGTCATGCGCTGTTGCAAATGTTTGTTTAATTTCATCAGAAATACCTTCCACATGTGCGATAGAGCCGTCTTTTGCAATTTCTTTCATTAAGTTTTCTGAATAAAACCCTTTTTCTTTTGCATATTTTTCAAAAACAGGGTTAATTTCAAGCATTTCGGTTCCGTCCATGACATTTCTAAAGAAAACAAGCCCAAATAAAGGTTCAACTCCGCCTGATGCGCTTGCTATCATTGAAATTGTGCCTGTTGGTGCGATACATGTTGTAGTCGCGTTTCTTATTCCGAATTCTTTAATTTGAGCATCAAGATTTTTCCAGTTCTCGTCAGAAATTACACCTGCAGATTTTCCACTATATTTATTTGTCAGAAAGTCACCACTTTCATAAACGCTTCCCTTGAAATTATTGAAAGCACCTCTTGATTTTGCAAGTTCGATTGATTCAACTTTCGAATGATAATCGATAAATTCCATGACCTTGTAAGCCAAATCAGTACCTTCTTTTGAGTTGTAAGAAATGCCCAAAAGCATTAACATATCGGCCCAACCCATAACGCCAAGTCCTATTTTTCTGTTATTCTGAACCATTTCGGCTATCACAGGCAACGGATAGTTGTTAACGGTAATGACATTGTCTAAGAAGTGTATTAAAAGTTTGGTGATTTCTTCAAGCTTATTCCAATTAACCTCTAAACCGTTTGAGGTTTCATGAAGCATTAAGCCAAGATTGATAGAGCCTAAATTACAAGCTTCATAAGCGAGAAGCGGCACTTCACCGCAAGGATTTGTTGATTCGATTGCACCGACTTGAGGAGTTGGGTTATCTTCATTCATTTTATCAATAAAGATAATTCCCGGTTCACCATTTCTCCAAGCACCGTCAACAATAAGGTTAAATACTTGTTTAGCGTTTAATCTTCCTAGAGATTTATTTGTATTCGGATGATATAAATCGTAATCTTCGTCATTTTTTAACGCTTCCATGAACTTATCGGTGATTGCTACGGAAATATTAAAATTGTTTAATTTTGTGTTATCGCTTTTGCAGTTAATAAAATCTATAATATCAGGATGGTCTACTCTTAAGATACCCATATTCGCGCCACGTCTTGTTCCGCCTTGTTTTACAGCTTCGGTTGCTGCGTTAAATACTTCCATGAAAGAAACAGGACCTGAAGAAACGCCCATGGTTGAACGTACAACGTCATTTTTTGGTCTTAGGCGAGAGAAAGAAAACCCTGTTCCGCCACCGCTTTTGTGAATTAGGGCAGTATTTTTAACTGTTTCAAAGATTCCTTCTAAAGAATCTTCAACAGGAAGTACGAAGCATGCTGAAAGTTGACCCAACTCACGTCCTGCGTTCATTAAAGTGGGTGAATTCGGCATGAAATATCTGTTTGTAATCGCGTCATAGAATTTTTTGGCAAGCTCATCGACATCAGATTGGGGTTTATTGTATTTTAACTCAGCTGCGGCGATACTTAGCGCAACTCTTTTAAACATATCTACGGGTGCTTCGGTACAATTACCGTCATTATCTCTTTTAAGATATCTTTTTTCCAAAACTTTTATGGCATTTTCCGACAAATTCAACTTCTCGTTCACTTTTTCCCCTAATTCTAAACTCACTTTCAACCTCCAAATAACTAACTAACTGTTAATTAAAACATTATAACAAAACAGTATAGCATGTGCGAATTTTACGAAAGATTTACTTCATAAAAGTTTAAACAATTATAAAAATAGTAACAGGTCAGCAGGGTGATTTGTAAGTCAACCCTGATTTTGGTATAATTAGACATATTGCGAAATAGAATAAAAATAACCTATCTAAAGTATGATAATCAAGCTTATTTCTTTTAAAATTAAAGAATACAGATGTATTG
>CAISJE010000105.1 GCA_903885635.1 uncultured bacterium | reverse complement strand
TACAGGAATCATGCAAAGCTTGAAAAGAATTGTTAATAAGGCACTTTAGGCAAGTGGTATCTTCTAAATAGGCATGGATATTGACTTTATTTTTTACAAAAAATTACAATTCGGCGTCGTATTTTGTCCTCCCCTTGAGGGAGGACCGAAATCTTTGATTTCGAGGAGGGGTAAAAAGCGTTGATTTTATTACATTTACCCCCCACCCTAGCCCTCACCCCTCAAGGGGGGAGGGAACGCCCTCGCCAATTTTCTTTCGCAAAGTTTTTTAAAAATTATTTACCATTTAAAGTCAATATTGACAGCTATTTTAGACTATAGACTGCAAGATTTCTGTTATTTACACAAATTTATGTTAAAATCATACGTGTACGTAAAAAAAATTAAAGGTAAAAAAAATGTTGTTAAAACCTGATTTTATTCTAAAAAACATATACGAAATTGATTTAGCTTTGTTGAAAACAGAAGGCATAAGGGCAATTTTTTTCGATTTGGACAGTACAATTATGGTTTCTAAATCGGGCGAGTACCATGAAAAAACCGAAAATTGGCTTAAAGAAGTTGATAAAGACTTTTTTATAGCAGTTATTACAAACAATAAACATTCCGATTATCTGGCAAAAGTCAAAAGTGTTTCAAATTTTCAAATTATCGGGAATGCAAAAAAGCCTTCCACCAAAGCAATGAAAGCCTTGTTGGCAAAAATCAACATCCGCCCGCAAGAGGTTGTAATTGTTGGTGACAGGCCCTTGACCGATATTTTGGCAGGTAAATTACTCGGTGCTAAAACTATTTTAGTTGGTTCAATTAATGCCGAAAATGAGGGTTATGCGACACGTTTTGTTCGCTGGCTTGAAAGAAGATTTATCTTAAATTAATTTTGTCTTTTCGTTTAATGTCGGCAATAAATCTTCCGGCAAAGCCATTTTGGCTATATTTAAAGTGTTGCCGCTCTTGTCTTTTCTCATTTTATCAAGAATTTCTCCAAATTTGCTTATTGCAAGACCTGACACTGCACCTATGATTAACGAAGGTCCTGCACTTATAAGGGCAACCGTGCAATACAAAGATATAAGCATCCCGCCCAGTATCGGGATTCCTGTTTTAAGTGCAACAGAGGCACGTTCATCACTGTTTTCCGCTTGGGCTAATCCATAAATAACTGCCGCAATGGAGGTTAAAACACTTGCAATGTCTGCCGGTGCCGAACCGAGTTTGAGGTCTCTGATTTTATCGAATAATTTGTCTATTTCTGTGTCAATAGCCACATCCAACGACTTGATTAATTTTTTACTTGATTTTTCTATCTGCAAATATTCTTTTTCGCTCAAATGCTTTTTATAAATTGTTAATAATTCCTCAATATTTGGAACTATTTTATCTCTATGCGATGCGACTTCCTTAGAAAGTTTTATTTTCGCAGGTGCCGCTTTTTCTTCGGCTATAGACCCTTGATAACTTTTTTTATCTGTCAGATAGCTTTTCGCATTTCCAGCGGTTGAATTCCAAACTTCATGATGAAGCCCACTCAAATCTTCTTGGGTTTTGGCATAGCGATTGCTTCTTGCGTAAGTACTGAAAGCGCTGTCATAATTTGCTTTAAGTCTTTCAATTATTCCATTTGCTTTTTTAGCATCGTTAGGATTGAGTTCGTTGTTCAAATGCGCATAATCGGCATGCATTTTATCAAAACGCACCAATGATTTTGCGTAAGCATTATCATATTTTTTCAATGAAATTTTTTCAAAAAGATTAGTAATATCCTCACTTAGTTTTTTGGTAAAAGATGTTTTATCCCAGATTTTTTGCAGGAAAACATCTTTTACAGATACCACGCCTGAGAAAAAGTTTATTTTTTCAAAGACGAAAAGTTGAGCTTTTTGAAGATGTGTTAAATATTTCATTTCTTTCATTTTAGCCGTTTTATTTCTTATAGAACTAAAAAAACCGTTTAATTTTGACTGCATGCCTTTGGGTAAACCATTTAATAATCCAAAGGCTATTAAACCGGTTAATAAAGCTCCTGTTGCAACTTTAAATCCAAGATCTCTAAAATGTTTGTCTTTTCTGGTTTTAGACTCATTTTTTTGTTCCTCGGTAAACGGTTTTGAAATAGCATAATGTGCGCTATTACCTTGTAATGGCGCAAACACATTTTTATTAGCACTGTTAATTAATTGATTAATCATTCACACAAAACCTTTTATTCATATAAAACCCAAACAGTCTTAGTTTTAACATTTGAGAACGTTTTAATAAGATTTTGTTACAATTGCCAAGATTTCTTTCGCGACTTCTTTTGCCGAGTTTTTATCAGACAAAAGTTCCTTTATCGCACCCAATTCTTTTATATTTGTTTTTCGATATTCGGTATCATAAAGCAATTTCTCAACGGTGTAAGCAATCAAATCAGGTCGGGCGTTGCTTTGGATGAGTTCAGGTACAATGTTCTTGTTCGCAATAATATTAGGCAAAGAAACTTTGTCTATACATCTTACAGCCAAGTAAATAAGGTAGAACAGCCAAGGCCCACGATAAGATATTATCATCGGAGTTTGATACAAAGAAGCCTCAAGCGCAACCGTTCCCGATGCTAAAATTAGAGCATCCGAAACACTTAACATCGCGTGGTTTTCGCCTTTTATCACTTTAAATTCTGATTGGTTTAAATATTGGTTAAAAACATCGTCCGCTAAATTCGGAGCGTGCGAAATGATAAACTGCACATCAGGATGTAATTTTTTAAGGAGTTGTGCCGATTTAACAAAAATTTTCATCAAAGTTTTGAGCTCATAAACTCTTGAGCCGGGGAAAATCGAGACTAATTTTTTGTTCTTGTCAAGATTATGACGCTCAAAGAACTCATCTCTATTTACAGGTTGCGGAAGTTGAGAAATCAACGGATGCCCGCAGTAATGGGTTTTTATCCCTTTATCTTCGTACATATTCTTTTCAAACGGAAATATACATAAAACTTTGTCTACGTATTTTTTTATTGCATTAATTCGCCATTTACGAGTTGCCCAAATTTGTGGTGGAATGTAATAAAAAATTCTGATATTTTTGTTATTTTGCTTCAAAAACTTTGCAATATTGAGATTAAACGCTCCGTAATCAATCAACAAAACTAAATCAGGCTTAAATTCATTGTTTAAATAATGAACAATCCGAGAACCCAAATTAAGATGATTAATCAATATTTTAAAGGAAATTCCCATAGCCCCCATTTTTTCTTGGGTTGAAAATAATTTCACACCGGCGTTTTTAAGATTTTCGCCTCCGATTCCTTCAATTATCAAATCCAAATCAGCAGGACAATTATTCTTTAACTCTTCAACGACTTTGCTCGCGTGTATGTCGCCGGAATGTTCGCCTGTTATAATAAAAATCTTCATTGGGATTTTTCCTTTTATACTGCCATGATTGTTATATTGTGCTTGTCGGCATATTTTATGACCTTTTCCTGATCAACAATTATTGTTTCGTTTGCTTCCACTGTCAAAAGTGTTGCGTTATATTTTTTCATTGTCTGAAGCGTTTTTAAGCCGACTGTCGGAATATCAAAACGTTTGTCCTGAGTAGGTTTTGAGACTTTTATGACCGAAGCACCTTTTTTTGCAAGCTTTGCGCCTCTTATAATACATTTATCGGTACCCTCGATTGCTTCAACCGCCATAATCATTTTATCTTTTATGACAACTGATTGCCCAACATCTAATTTCCCCATTTCTTTTGCCAATGCAAAACCACAATTCACATCCTCCATCTGGTTCTGCGTAGGTTTGAATTTCCCCAAAACTCCTGCGGGGATCATTAAATTTTTGATAAAAATAGTTTGGTCCAACGCCGTTACGCCTATTGTTTCAAGTTCTCGAACTAACGTAAGCATGACTTCATCATCGTTTAATTTTACCGCATTTTTAACCAATTCCAAGGCTTTTGAATCGAATTTCGGACGTTTTAAAATCAATCCTTTATGAACTTTTCCTAAAAAAGTAATTTGTTTAATTTCCTCATCTTTTAAGATTTTTTCTATTTTCAAAACCTCGCCCGGAGCGCATGAATAGACTTTCGAGCAATATTTTTTCAATTGATTACAATTATCTGATGAAAATGAAATCGCAACGACATCAAAACCGTTTTCTTTAGCGTATTGAGCCATCTTTACTGGTAAAAGCCCGTCACCTGCTATTAATCCTTGCTTTTGTTCCAACATTATCGACATAATTCTAAAATTTCTCCTCTACATACCCATGTGAAATTATACTACAAAAAAATATCTATAGTAAGGCGAACATTCTTGCCGGTTCTTGCGAAAAGTTCATGAAATACACTCATTACTTAATAGACATATTGCGAAATAGAATAAAAATAACCTATCTAAAGTATGATAATCAAGCTTATTTCTTTTAAAATTAAAGAATACAGATGTATTGTTTAATTTTATGGAGGATGAGATGAATATAGATATGGCGTTT
>CAISJE010000104.1 GCA_903885635.1 uncultured bacterium | reverse complement strand
TAAAAATTATATGTTATGTGCATATTGAATTGGGGTATATATTTAGTATAACCAATCTCTTTTTCTTTATTTTCTCCCCCACTCCTTTATCCAATCTAAAGTTTTTAGCCGTTCATACGGCTATTTTTATGCGTAGATTATTCTAATGCTTTAATAACTATTTTCTTTACATAACTCGGAGATTTTGTTGCGATAGATGGTTTATGGGCATCGTTGGGGAATAAAATCAGAAATTCTTTTGCTTTTATTTGTACAAATTCAGGCATGCAATTTGTATTTGGAGACAGAAAAACAATATCTTTATCCTCATCATAATTTGTACTTTCTGAAAAATTTTCTATCCCTAAGACCCCGATTTGTTCTTCACCTTCTACAATATATTGAATATCAATATATTTTTTGTGGGCTTCAAATTGACCTTCAGCAATTGGTTTTGATAAATAATCTTGAACTATTGCGAAAACTTCATTACCCGAAATCTCATATTTAGCGTTTTTTACTGTCGAAAAATCTGTATCTGCAAGGTATTTAAGCCCAAGCTTGACACGTTCGGATAAATCAGAATAATTTTTTGCATTTTTAATATTGTCTTTTATCATTGGTTTATTTTATCATAAAGATTATGGAGAAAAAATATTATACTTACGTAATTTTGACAACAACTAATACCTTTTACTGTGGATATACCGATGATGTCGAAAAGCGTTTTGAAGCCCATAAATCAGGAAAAGGTGCCAAATATACACGTGCGAACAAGCCTGTAAAAATAGTTTACGCGGCATGCTTTGATACAAAATTGGAAGCGATGCAAGAAGAACGGCGAATAAAAAGCATGTCGAGAGAACAGAAGGTCGAGTTGATAAAAGGTAAATGGTAAACGGATTTGTTTACTTTAATTGTCTCGAGTAGTTTAAATTAAACCCTCTTTATTGAAATGCAATATTTGCATATTTATTCAATGAATGATTTATATTATACATTTTTGCCGTTATAACTTCAAGAGTATTACCCACATCTGACATTTTTATATCGCTATTTTCATTATAAACAGCATTTTTTAAAACTTGCACAATGCTTTGTATTTCACATAAATCTTGTAGAATATCAATTACAAAATCATTTAAATTTACTTTTTCCATATCACCTCTTTTTAACTTTTATTGCGATAACTATTCCCTAGGTAATAATTTTATACTCTCAGCGAAAAAAGTCAAGCATTTTAATATAATGTTATAAAATAAAGATTATGATTACTAATAAATTTTCGGAAATAGCAGGTAGAAAAAGAATGAGAATTGCTGAAATAGCTCGGCTTTCTGGGATTCCATACTCGGTTGTTCAAAGACTTTATAATGATAAAGTGAGGAGTATTGATTTTGACAATCTTAATAAATTATGTGAAGTTTTAGAATGTACCCCAAACGATTTTTTAGGGTTTAAATCAAACTAACTTCAAAAAGTCCAAGTAGCCGAGTAAAAAGGAAAAAGGAAGCGAGAACCACAAAACTATTCAACTTATCGACTTATCGACTATTCAACTTTCAAAAAACTTAACATAATTTTTTCAAAATACTTGTAAATATCTTTTCTTTGAGATATGTTGTAAATAGTGCTAGTAATTTAAGATAAGGAAATAAAAAAATGTCCAGAGAATGTGAAATATGCGGTAAAACGCCTTTAAAAGCAGCGAAATTAACTTTTTCGCACAAGCAGAACGTACACCGTCAAGCACCTAACTTACAATCAGTTAAAGCTAACTTAAACGGTACGGTTAAAAGAATTAAAGTTTGTACTTCTTGCATTAAAGCAGGCAAAGTTCAAAAAGCGGTTTAATTTAATTAATTAATTAATTTTAAGGCCAGACAGAAAATTTTGTCCGGCCTTTTATAATTTTACTTAATATTTAGTAAAATTATTTTAATGTTTGTAATATAATTTAAACAATAATTATGTAGGAGGATAAAATATGCCGAAACGTTATGATGCAGGTGAAGTAATAACTGCAATGGTTACACCATTTGATAAGAACAAAAAAATTGATTACGACAAGGTTGAAGAATTAGCAAAATATCTTGTGGAAAACGGTTCTGATGCAATTTTGGTCGCTGGAACAACAGGCGAAAGCCCGACTTTAACTCACGAAGAAGAACTTGAGTTGCTTTCAACCGTAAAAAGAGCGGTTGCAAACAAGGCAAAAATTGTCATGGGTGCAGGCTCAAATTCAACAGAAACTGCGGTTAAAATGTCAAAATTAGTTCAAAAAGAGGGTGCAGATGCTATTCTTTCTGTCGTTCCTTATTACAATAAACCTTCGCAGGCAGGCATGTTCGCTCATTTTTCTGCGGTGGCTGAAAGTACGGATTTACCGATAATTTTATATAATATCCCTTCAAGAACAGGGGTTAACATGTCGGTCGAAACTATTGCAAAACTTGCAAATACACATTCAAATATCGTTGCTTTAAAGCAAAGTTTTGGCGATATGGATTTTGTTTCTGAGTTAAAAATCGCTTGCCCTGAGGATTTTATGATTTATTCGGGAGATGATAGCTTAACATTACCTATGATGGCATTGGGTGCAGACGGTATAATTTCGGTGGCTTCGCATATTGTTGGTAATGAGATTAAGTCAATGATACACAATTTTAAATCAGGACAGTTGCATGCCGCAAAAAACATGCATTTGAAACTTTATCCGATTTTTAAGAAGATATTCATGGCTCCAAATCCTGTTCCTGTAAAAGCTGCGTTGGCAAAACAAGGACTAATCGAGGATTACGTAAGGCTTCCGCTTGTTCAGCTCAATGAAGAAGAAAGAGCAGAATTATATAGTGTCTTAAATTCATTCGACAAGGATTAGCCGAGGTGGGTTATTTGTTTTGGCAAGTTTTTGGTAAAATAAATTAAGTAAAAAGGAAACAGCAAAAAGGGAAAAGTAAGCAAGATGTGTAAAACTGTTCAACTGTTCGACTATTCAACCAAGAGTAAGTAGGGTGGGTTCCCTAACCCACCATCATAAAACCAACAAGCAAAAGGCTCTCTAGCAAAGGAGATGCGAGCGGGCAAGTCCTAACTTAAAATGAGGGACGGAGCAAAAAACAGCGAGTGCAATAAAGCTAGTAAGCCGACATCTCGAAAAAGTAAAGTAGTAGTTCTAAAAAACAAATAAAGGCGCCAACAATAAAAGTGGGTGCAACAAGGTAAAAAGACTCCCTAGCAAAGGAGATGCGAGGGGTAAAGCACAATAATTGAGGGCTAATGAAACAATGCCCGAGTGCAATAAAGCTAGTAAGCCGACATCTCGAAAAAGTAAAGTAGTAAAACGGTAAAATGAGTAAAGGCGGAATTTAAACAATTTCGTGTTGAGGTTAAAAACATGAAGAATAAGAAGTTAATGTTTTGGGCGATTGTGTTGATAGTGGCGGTTTGTGCCGGTATTATTATGGTTAAGCCTACGAAACTGGGGTTGGACTTGGTTGGAGGTTCAAGGCTTGTGCTTGAGGCTCAAACTACAGATACGGTTGCAAAAATTACTCCTGAGATGATGGATAGTTTAAGATTTGCGATTGAGAACCGTGTAAACAAATTGGGCGTTGCGGAAACTGTTGTTCAGCAGACGGGCGATAAAAGGCTTTTGGTGGAAATCCCGAACGTTTCTGACTTGTCTAAGGCAAAAGAGTTTTTGGGTGAGACTGCGGCGTTGGAGTTTAAAAAAGAGGGTACACCGATTAATGGTCAACCTGTGTGGTTGAGTACGGGATTAAGCGGAAAAGATTTGAGCAAGGCACTTTTAAACACCTCTCAAAACGGTCAGTGGGTTGTTGATTTACAGTTTAACGATAAGGGCACAAGAAAATTTGCGGATTTGACACAGAAACTTGTGGGCAAACCGATGGCGATATTTTTTAACGGTGAAATGCAGTCTGCGCCTGTCATAAGAGAGGCTATTATTGGCGGAAACGCTCAAATTTCGGGTGGCGACAATGGGTTTCAATACGAAGAAGCTAAAAAAATGGTTGATTTGTTGAACGCTGGTGCTTTACCTGTTCCTGCTAAAATTATTGAAGAAAACACTGTTGGCCCGACTTTGGGGGCTGATAGTATTGCAAAATCTAAAACGGCTGGAATTATCGGGCTTGGAATTGTTATGTTATTTATGATTGCGTTCTACAAATTACCCGGACTGATTGCGGATATAGCGTTGATTTGTTACAGCATAATTTTGTTTGCGTTGTTTAAAACTATTCCTGTTACACTCACTCTTGCGGGGATTGCGGGGTTTATTTTGAGTATCGGGATGGCGGTAGACGCGAATATATTGATTTTTGAACGGACAAAAGAGGAATTGAAAGCGGGCAGAACGCTGTTTACTGCGATAAATGCGGGATTTGACAGAGCGTTTACAAGTATTTTTGATTCAAACATGTCAACAATTATTACCTGCATAATTCTTTATATGCTTGGAACTAGTGTTGTAAAAGGGTTTGCACTTACTTTGGCTTTGGGGGTCATTGTTTCAATGTTTAGTGCGATTACAATTACAAAAAACATTATGCACCTTGTATTCGGTACAGGGGAGCTTAAATATCCTCAATTATTCGGCTTGAAAAAGGAAGAAATCGGAAAAGCATTTGAGGTAAAAGAAACAAAACGTGAAAAAGCAAAATTCGGAGTGTTAGATTAGGTCAACGGTCAACGGTAAATGGTCAACGGTAAGTGGTGAGTGGTAGGGTGCGGATTCAACCGCACCGTCAAAAAACAAGCAAGAACCACAAAACTTATAAACTTATCGACTTATCAACTATTCAACCCAAAAAAGGAGATAAAATGGCAAGCACAGAAACAATAGGCAAAAAACCTTTAATAGATATAGTAAAATACAGATTTTGGTGGTTCGCACTGTCGACTGTTTTAATCATCCCCGGGATTGTGGCGATGATTTATTCAAGCATGATTTATCCAAACCATGCACCGCTAAAGGTCGGTATTGATTATACAGGCGGAACAATTTTACAGTATTCCGTGAATAAACCGATTACCAGTAATGAAATAACGCAAACGAGAGAAAAACTTGAAGCAAAAGGAATTGAAAACCCATTTTTGCAGATAATCAATGTTAATCCTGAGAGCGCGAAAAACAACCAAATAAAAACAATTATCTCTGTAAGAACAAAATTTATCGGAGAAAAGGATACTCAAGCACTTAATAATGTTTCGAGTGTAATAAACGCCGAATATCCTAATTCGCAGCTTATTCAAGTAAGCTCAATCGGTCCGACATTGGGCGCAGAACTTTTCAAAAATGCTCTATTTGCACTCGCTTTGGCATCTTTGGGAATAGTTATTTATTTGACAATAAGATTTCAACTGGATTTTGCGATTGCGGCGATTTTGGCACTTTCTCATGATGCGTTGTTTGTTGTAGGATGTTTTTCAATTTTTGGATTGTTGTTTAACGTGCAGATTGACGGGCTTTTTATTACCGCAATCCTTACTGTAATAGGGTTTTCGGTACATGATACAATCGTTGTTTTTGATAGGATTAGAGAGAATTTAAGATACTATTCAAAGAAAATGTCGTTCGGCGAAATCGTAAATGTCAGCATAAACCAAACTTTCGTAAGAAGTATTAATACCTCGATGACTACTTTGATAACTTTGATTGCTCTGTACTTTTTTGGCGGGGTAACAACTAGGGATTTTGTTTTGGCAATGATTTTGGGTATTGCGATTGGAACGTACTCAAGTATTTTCTTTGCGAGCATGGCGATAGATGTTTGGCGTGAATACAAAGCAAAAAAGTGAAAGGTTTCAAGGTTGAGTGGTTGAATAGTCGAAAAGTTGAATAGTTTTGCGGTTTTTGCTCTCCCTTTCACTTCTCACCTTAATAATTATGGAATTAGAAAAAAAAGACTCTATATTTGAAAAAGCCCGAGGGTATTCGGCACTGTTTGCGAACCGTGATTTTTGCATGTTGTGGTTGGCGCAGATTTTTTCGCAGTTTGCGGACAGAATAATTTTTGTTGTGTTCGTAACCATAATCGCAATTAATTTTGACCCGAGCGGAAAATCAACGAGTCTGCAAAGTTGGCTTTATATCGCATTTACAATCCCTGCAATTCTTTTAACGGCTATTGCGGGCGTATTTATTGATATTTGGAACAAAAAAATGGTTATGATAGTTACAAATATTCTTAGGGGAAGTATTATTTTGCTTTTACCGCTTTTTGACAAAACGCTTATGTCCCTTTACATTTTAGCTTTCGCACTTTCAGCCGTAACCCAATTTTTTGTGCCTGCAGAGGCTTCAATTATCCCTTCGGTGGCTAATAAATACCAATTAATGACCGCAAATTCGCTTTTTGCAACTACAATGATGGGGTCGCTGATTTTTGGTTTTGCTCTGGGCGATCCTATGATAAATATTTTTGGGATTGATTATGTTCATTGGGGAATAGGGCTTTTCTTCTTTCTCGCGGCTTTTTGTCTGATTTTTGTAAGATATAAACCTGTGGCAAAAATTACGGGAGCTAAAACGAACTTTTGGGCGGATATGAAAGAGGGCTTAGTTTATATAAAAGGTGCGCCGATAGTGCGTTCTGCCATGTTGAAATTGGCGGTATTGTTTTCTATAATTGTTATGTTGTCAATCATGTCAATCGGGTTAAGCCAAAAATATCTTTATCCTGATAATCCTGCGATGGGTGCACAAAAGTTTGCTTATATTGTGGTTTTTTGCGGGATTGGCATGGTCCTTGGAGCGTTTTTGGTCGGTCATCATTTTAGAAAAGTTGAAAAACATCTTTTGGTTTATATCGGAATTTTTACTTGCGGGGTTTCTTTGTTAATGTTTTCGCTGCTACCTTTAATCCCTCAGCTGAATGTTTTTCATTTCAACACTAAATCTTTGCTAATGTTGCACTTGGAGCAGTTTGATTTAACTTATCCAATGTTATACAGCTACATTACAGCGATTTTAATAGGTGTTTCCACCGCATTTGTGGCAATTCCAACCCAAACAATTTTGCACACCGAAATTGACCCGCAGGTTAGGGGAAAAGTGTTCGGGATTTTGTTTACGCTTTTGAGCACGGCATCGGCATTTCCTGTTTTGGTTGCGGCTTGGGGTGCTGAAATGGTCGGCGTAGCCAAGATGATTTTCCTAATAGCTTTTCCTGTCTTGATTTTTGGGGTTTATAAGCTGATTACCTATCGCAGACGGTTTTTAGCTGGTTAAGACACTTTGGTCCAAAGCTCGTTTTTAATGACAAATTTTCTTTCTAATCGTGTCGCTTCAGGATTTTGTAATAAAGTCAAATAATCAATAACTAAATTACGTAACTGCTTAATTGGAATTAATGGAGAATGCAACAATACTATTTTCCCCGATTTATGTTCAATTATTCCTACAAGAGCTTCACCTATCGTAAAGGTGCTGTAAGGCGTAAAATGATTCCCCTGCCTTTCAGTTGCCAAGGTAAAGCTATCCATGTAAAGTAAGCCCTTAAACTTCTGACATGGAGGCGCTGTTTCTGTTATGCCCTTGAGAATATTTCTTATTATTGTTTTTGTAGTAGGATTTCCATTACATACTTTCAATACTTGCATATATCATTCCTCCCTTTTTTCTTTTTGGATTATTATTATACATTTTGGCATGATTTGCAAGTACCATCTCATCCATTTGTAGTATTTCTTAACAATTTGGAATATTTTTTGGCGTTGTGTAATCTTATATAATGTAAGCAATTTTGGACAGGATAGCGAGAGGAAACATTAAGAATGAAGCTTTTTGAGAAGAAGAATGTTATCAGGATAGATGCAGATGATTTAAGAGATGCCAAACTGTCATCGATGGATTTTATTGATGATAATACCCAAAAACGTGTGTTTATTGATATTCTTGGTGCAAGATTAGCCATGAAAATGCTTTTTGAAAAGAAAATTCAAGCAAGTAATCTATACAGTCTTTACACAATTCATAATGTTATTGAAGAACTTGATATAGCAGATATTTATTTTCAGGGAATAAAAATGGATGTTCGTTTGGTTTTTAACAGCGAAGAAATATTTATCCCGAAATCTCACTTTGAATATGGCTTATTACCCGATTTGTACCTCGTTTTAGAGCTAAAAGAAGATTTATCTTCAGCAGATTTTATAGGATTTTTTGAACCTAAAATATTGAATCAACAAAATGCTAATAAAGATTTTTATTTCCATGAGGCTGATAGATTAAACGCCCCTGGCAACCTCAAGGCCTTTTTAGAAGATTTTATAGTCGAAAACAATTTTGAAATACCTGAAGATAATATTGAAAATACAAAAGAATTATTTTTGTCATTGGTTGATAAAGAAATTTCTAAAAATGATAAACATTTTTTGTTTGAACAATTGGCAAAAAGTTCTTCCTTAAGAGAACAGGTTGTAGAATTTGAAAATTTTGAACTTATTTCAAGAGAAGCTGCGAAAAACGAAGACATGTTTAAAGATGGGGTTTTAGATATTGTCGGAGCTCAAAAAATATTTGATGAGATTGTGGATGATGGGGAATTTGGTCTGTTTGCTGCCGAGCTTGATAGTGAATCTTTTGACACAGACGAAACAGGTAAATTAGCAGCAGAGATTGCTATTGGAGGTGCTATTGCGGGTGGCGTTGTTAATTTAGCTGCCGCAGGATTGGAATTAGAAGCTGCACTTGCCCAAAATAGCGTGGATAATCTGACTGCTGGCATTGAATTAGGAGCTGAACTTGTTAAGGAAGGAGCTGAATTTATTTCTGAAACCGTAAATTTGGGAAGTGAAATTTTTGAACCCGAAGCGGAAAATATTCAATCTGAAATTGAGGATATGGCGTTATTGGAATATAGCTTATTTGGAGATATTGAGACGCAAGCTGAAGGATTTGAGGAATTACCTGAATTCGAACTCTTAGAAGATTCGTTGGAGACTTTTAATGATAATTTGCCGACAGAAGAACAATATTTTGATACGATAGAGAATGAAGAACAAGAATCAAGTCAAAACGAAGAAGTTTTGGAATTCAATGATTTTGATTTAAACATGTCTGATAGAACGGATGAAAATTTTCAAAATGAGGCTATAGATGACGTAGAGTCTTTCGATTCGTCTTTATTTCAAAATGAAGAAATTGAGCAAGAAGAAATTCCACAAGAGTTTAAGGAGTTGGATGAGTTGGAAGAGTTGGAAGAAG
>CAISJE010000103.1 GCA_903885635.1 uncultured bacterium | reverse complement strand
GTGCATATACAGTAGCCGCTGCAGGCCTTGTTGCTGCACCCTTTACGGGCGGAGCTTCTTTATTGATAACAGCCGGAGCTGTTACCGTTGCCGCGGGTGCAGGTGCGGCAATTAAAATGGGTATTAAATACGCTGATGCAAAATCAGGTGGCAGAGAATATGATTCTGCAGGATATGATGCAATAACAGGCGGTGTAAACGGTTTTTTGGCTCCAATTACCGCGGGATTTGGCGGAGCAGTAGGAAAAACTGTAGCGACAAGATTGGGAGTACAAGTAGTAAAAGAAGGAGCCGAAGTCGTTGCAGAACAAGGAGTAAAAGAAGTTGCAGGACAAGCAGTTCAAACAGGAGGCAAATCCTTAATCGAATTTGGAAATAAATATGTTAGCGAGAATTTATTTAAAAGAGGTGCGGCTTACGGTGCGGAATCCGTTACTATCGGGGCAACATCAGGGGCTCCTGATGCTTATGTAAGAAACGGCTTAACAACCGGGCATTGGTTTGATGAAAATGCAGCCGAGGCGACAGGGCAAGGATTGATGAGCGGAGCTTTAACAGGACCACTTATGGACGGTGGATTTAGAGTCGCGGGCAAATTTGTACAACCATTGATAAAATTTGGAGATAAAATAACAAGTGCGTATTCTAAAGCAGAAAGTGCTTCTATTAATAATGTTGCAATTGAAAATCCTAATGCTGAAATTATAAGAGGATTGGGAGGAGTCATTAAACAGGCCCAAAGTCTTATAAGTGATTACAATGAAAAGAACACGAGTGCAATTAATTTTGCAGGAGATAATATTGATGCCATAAACAATTTAACAAGAGACGCTATCGAACAGGCACAAAGAGCATCTGATAGCCAACTATATAAGCACTTGGGGGATTTACCTTCAAGAGGGAAAAGGATTTATAATACATTAACTGCCGATGTTAATACATTAGATAAAACGGCAAAAGCTGCTAGAGAAAAAATATTGTCAGGTGATATCAAAGAAGGTTTGGCTAATTGGATAAACTATTCGGTAGGGCTTGATGAAGTTGGTTCTAAAGTAGGACAACAAATATTGCATTCATCAGGGACTCTTAAAAATGCAGGGATTGCTGAAACGGCAGAAGTTTTAACTCAAAGATTAAACAAAAGAATTAGTAACCCTGCATTTACTTCTCTTCCAAAAGAAGCACAAGCACAAGCAATAATAGAAGATAGTAATATTTTATTAGCAAAATTTATTCAAACATTTTCATCAGATGAATCTTTACCTAATAATGCAAGGACTTTTTTCAAACAATTTACGAGCAATGCTACAAGTTCAAGAAATCTTAAACAAGCCCAAGTTTTGAGTGATGAATTATATGGAAATGATACTTACAAGTTAGTTAAATCTGCTGGGGTTGGTACGATTGGTGAAACATACTTTGCAAAAGATAAAAATGGACAAGAAGTTGTTATAAAAATATTAAAAGATGGAGTTACCCCCGAAAAATTCGCAGCAGATAGAAAAGCTTTTACAGGATATATTTCTGAATTTGTTTCAGACCCTGCTGAAAAAGAATATAAATTAAAAATGATTAATGGTTTATTTGACAGCTGGGATAAAGAATTAAATTTTGGACTTGAAGCACAAGGTGCTAAAGAAATGGCTGTTGGAGCTAAGAGGTTTAAGGTCGTTCAAACTTTACAAGTTGGAACTAAAAATGGGCAAAACATATCCATTGTTATGGAAAAGGCGAATGGTATAGGATTAGACAATTTAATTGATATGATTAAATTCAAAAAAGAACATCCAGTAGATTTTTTGACAAAATCAATAAAAACTCCCGAGGGAAAAGAACTAAATCCTTGGATTAAAAACGTAGATTTTGTAGAGAAGAACCCGTTGCTTGTAAATTCGGATGATTGGATGAAAAATTTACCTAAAGCATATAAAAGAGCACAAAATGAACAAGCAATATTTGTTTCAAAAACAGGAGGCAAAACAGTTCATGCTGATCCGCATGGGGGAAATGTGTTTGTTGATTTTGATAACACAGGAAAACCCAAAATAACTTATATTGATACAGGTAATGTTGTAAAAAGAACAAACATTGAAGTAATTCAAGATGTTGGTTTATCTTTGAATATGATGATAGGAAACTCTAAGGGCATTGCAGTTGCTATTCTTGATGGAGCTTCATTACCTAGCGGTTTTGACCAAATTCAAATGGCTGAAAAAGTCGCTGAACTTTTAGATGAAAGATTATTTAAGGCAGGTGTGAATATCAAAAATGTTTCGTATACCCAAACTACCATTGACGGCATTATGAAAGAATTGAATATTATTCCCAATACTAAAAATTCAAATCTTATGAAAGCCACATTGCAAAGAATTAAAACCTTAAGAGAATTATCGACTATTTCAGGAATTACATTAGACATATTGCGAAATAAAATAATGCCAAAAACTAAAAAGACGATTTTTCATCAAGGTTTGTTCTCTTTATGCAAAATCTAAATGAAAATTCCAAAGTCCTGCACAAACCTTAACAAATTTGTCATCTATGCCAT
>CAISJE010000102.1 GCA_903885635.1 uncultured bacterium | reverse complement strand
ATGGCATAGATGACAAATTTGTTAAGGTTTGTGCAGGACTTTGGAATTTTCATTTAGATTTTGCATAAAGAGAACAAACCTTGATGAAAAATCGTCTTTTTAGTTTTTGGCATTATTTTATTTCGCAATATGTCTATTATTTTCAATTTTATTTTTATACAATGTATTGTCATTTGTAACATTACCTTTTATATCATATTCTAAATATGACCTTGTAGTATATTCTCGACAACTACATTTAAATAAAACATTTTTAATATTGTAACTATTATCAGCATTAATAACTTTTATCCAAGTTGAAGTATTACCATTTTTCGTATATATAGAACTAACATCAACATACATTTTTTTACCGTCATTGTCTTTTGCAAAATAGATCCAATCTGATGATGCAAATACTGATGATTTAAAAATTATTAATGATAATACAATTAGTATAATCTTTTTCATTTTTACTCCTAATTCTTTATATTAAAGCCAATTTGAGAGGGTTTTGTTATATCAAGCAAGTAGTTAATCGCTTGGTTGATTTTATCAATTTCAGTATTATTTTCTTTTTCATATTACTAAATCCAAAATCGCTAAGCAAGGGGGCGGATTTAACCGCACCTTTAATAAGTCTGCAAAGGCTTTCGATTTTTTGATTTACTTCCAACTGTTTTTCTTTAGCGAATAAGCCAATATTCCTAAAGTTTTTTGCCTTCTTTTGCCGTTGAGCTGAGGCGAAACGTGCAAAATGGCCTCACGGCTCGCCTATGTTATCCGATTATTAACATAAACGTCGATAGTGAGAGCTTACTTTTTTTACAAAAAAAGTAAGTGGGCAGGGGTGGATTCGAACCACCGTAGTCTCGCGACGGCAGATTTACAGTCTGCTCCCTTTAGCCACTCGGGCACCTACCCATAATTATAGTATTCAGTTGTCAATTTGTTGTTGAATTTTGTTGTGTAGGTACTCCGAGTGGCGGACCTTGGCGGAACTCATCCTTGAAAAAAGATACTTAATCTTTTTTCTGCGGTCTTATTGCCTCCGGGCTTACTCGGGCACCTACCCATAATTATAGTATTTAGTTGTCAATTTGTTGTCGGATTTTGAACATTTATGAATTATTCAAGATGTCAATCCGCCTTGGCGTAAAATTTGCCTCTGACGAGATTTGAACTCGTGACCTCTCCCTTACCAAGGGAGTACTCTACCCCTGAGCCACAGAGGCAAGGCTGTTGTTTGTTCTATTATTTGTCATAAAACAAGCCGGTGATAGGAATCGAACCTACAACCTACGGTTTACAAAACCGTTGCTCTACCGTTGAGCTACACCGGCAAGTGAATAAGAATATTATATTTCTTAAAAAGTTCATGTCAAGCTTTTTTTCGGGTAAATTCCAAACTAAATCACATCAACGCTTCCTCCATCGCAAGCTTATAATCCGCTAAATCTCTAGCCGCTATAGATTTTGGCAGACAATTTACGCCTAATTTTTGGGCGATACTTCTAACATTATATGATGCTGAAATAACTATTATCGGCACATTTTGATATTCCTTCATCTTTTTAACCTGCTCAATAAACCACTCACCTGCATGTTTAGGCTCAAAATCCAATTCCATCTGTAAGTCCGAAATAATTAGCGAGTAGGGACTTTTTAAATTGTTATAAATCATATTGTAGCCTTCTCGGGCGGAATTTGCCACCTCAAGGGCAAATTCCGCACCGTAAATCTCTTTCAATGCGGATTGATGATAATCGAGCCAGCCTCTTGAATCATCTACTATCAAAATCTTTTTCTCGCTAATCAAAACCCCTGTCTACTTTGCCAACAAAAATACCTTAAACTCACTCGGTTTAAGTTTTTCGAACAAAATCAAATTTTTACACTCTTGCGTAAATTCTTTTTCGACAAAGTTTTCGCCGTCAAAAATAATCTCCGAAACAATTCTATAATCGCCCGGCAAATTTATTGATTTGTTAACTACTTCTTCACCCTCTTTTATCTCGGAAACAAAGCAACCGTCATCGTCTTCAATCATAATTTTTTCTGTCGGGGATTGGTAATTCGCCGCGACAAGCAGTGCTGATTTGAGCGGTTCTTTGGAAATCAGCCAACTGACAAATCCGTCTTCTCCCTGCTCAATAATTTGTGCTTCGCCCTCGGTAACCAATTCTTGTGACTTGGCAAAACGATTTATTGCATCAAATTTTGCAAAAAATTCATAATTTTTTGCCCTTATCATTGAAATCTCGTTTCCGATTGTTTTTTCAATTCCTGTTTTGGTGAACGATTCATCACCATCCACGTATAAAACAGGTCTTTGCGCATACTTCCCACCCGGCAAAAACTTATATTTAAACCATTTGAACAAAGCTCCGTCCTCGCCTAGTTGCCCAGGATATTGGTCGATAACTTTAAATTCACCATCTTGGTTGTTGTATGTTTTTAAGACAGAAAGATTTTCGATTTTGAAATTCTTCGTATTATAATTCGCCAAATCCTGATTATCTTCAACAATGATTTCGGGAGTTTTTTCAGATTGAGCAATAATATCGTTTCCCCATAAGACATCAAATTTCATATCTTCGTGGTATTCTTTCAAATATCCGCCACCAAACATATATTCAGCCAATGATGCAAAATAAGGGATTTTTAAATTCATGGAAGAATTTAATTTAGCCAAAACCTCTCTTGGTGCACGATAGCTTATTGAAACCCCTTTGTTTTCTGAAATTTCATCAACTACATGGTCAAGATGGTCTATTCTAAATCCGTCAAAATTATAATCGTCCTGAATTTTGGCTATGTAGTCGACAAAAAAGTCTATTACAAGTTTATTATGCTGTCCGTTTTCCAAGAACACGAAATAAAACGGGGTTTGACAATCAAGGTTTGCAAAATTTGTGACATCTTCGCCTTTAAAATCATAATGTTTAAAAACAGGATAACTCCCGCAATCACTCATTTTGTCAAAAATCGGAATTCCTGCCGAACACCAAGCTCCACCAGGAGCGGACCAAAAACCTTGTGCTATAAGCGCTTGGATAATCTCACCCTGTTTTGTAATTTCATCTTCCTTAAATTGCTTGTTAGGCTTTTCGCCCTGTATTTGAGCTACAATTTCTTTAATTTGTTTTTGAATTTTTATTTGGGTATCTTTTTTTAACATTTCGTTTGAGTAAGTTTTTTTCAACTCTTTCATCTCTTTTTCAAATTCATTATAAATTTTTTGGTAATCCTCGCTCAAATCCCCCGCTCCGCTTTTGAGAGTTTGCTTGTAAATATCCTTGATAATCTCGACATCTTCTTTATCAAAATCTTTTTCTAATTTTTTAGCGATTAAATCAATTCCATTTTCTAGTTTTACGAGAAGTTCTTTTATATTAAACCATCTTGCAATATAAGGGTTTGTCAGCACAATTTTTGCAAACCGCCCTGCTTGAGGCAATATGTCATAAATCACAGGATGCCCCGCCAACTGTGCAAGCGTGATAAACGCTTGAACCTGAGCCTTGGCATCAAGTCCCAAGTTTTCTTTTAATAAAGTATCTTGAAGATAATTACTTACGTCCGTACTTTTGGGTAAATATGCGCAACCGAATTCACGCTCCTGAAAAGGGACTAGATATATTGTCGTTGAAAAAATCCCCCTATCTAAATTTCCGGAGGGTAAAATCAAAAGCTGCCTGAACCAATCAATAAATTTTCCTGCATCTTTAGTAATATTACCGTTTCCGAGTGCAGCGAGGTTTATAAGCTTTATGTCATGCCCTTCTTTTTTAATCCAGTTTGAATTTTGAACATTGTTTCTGGCAAGGACACTTATTTTATCGTTATCAAAAACAAATTTTTCACCGTCAAAGACATTATTAATTTTCCATTTGACTTCAAGTGCAAACAAAACTTCAGCAGGCGTAAGCTCCTCAAGTGTTTTTATGTGTGGATATGGAAGATATTGATATTTTTCAACCAAGTGCCTTAAGTAAGTTTTTCTATTTTCTGAAATTTCATTAAATTTATAAATTTCTTTCAATTTTGAATAAATTTGGTTGATTTCGATATTTTTTTGAACTTCTTCTTTTTTTTTAAACAAAAAATTTAACATTCGCCCCTCTTTTGTGGCTATATATCCATTACCCTAAGTATATCATTTATATCCGAAGATGTCTTTTTAACCTCTGTACCCGAATACTTAATAGCCGAATCAGGGTCTTTAAGCCCGTTTCCTGTCAAAACGCAAACTATTTTTGAGCCTGCCGTAACCAAGTTCGCTTTATTCGCCTTGATAAGCCCCGCAACAGACGCCGCACTCGCAGGTTCGGCAAGAATTCCTTCGTTTGCAGCGATAAGCTTGTAAGCTTCAATAATTTCTTCGTCAGTAACGCAATCAATGCAACCTTTACTCTCATCACGCGCAGATTCTGCCTGTTCCCAACTTGCCGGATTACCTATTCTTATCGCTGTTGCAATTGTTTCAGGGTTCAAAATTCTTTCGCCTCTGACAATCGCCGCAGAACCTGTCGCCTCAAACCCCATCATTTTAGGAAGTTTAGATATTTTTCCCAACGACAGATATTCCTTGTAACCTTTCCAGTAGGCTGTAATATTTCCGGCATTCCCCACAGGTATAAAGTGATAATCAGGTACGCCAATCGCTTCACAAATCTCAAACGCACCTGTTTTTTGCCCCTCTATGCGGTAAGGATTAACCGAATTAACCAAGGTTACGGGATATTTTTCAGAAACAGTTCTTACAACCTCGAGTGCTTGGTCAAAATTCCCTTGGATTGCGATAATCTCAGCACCGTACATCATTGCTTGAGAGAGCTTGCCGAGTGCAATGTAACCGTCAGGGATAAGTACAAATGTCCTCATACCCGCCTTAGCTCCATAAGCCGCCGCCGCCGCCGATGTGTTCCCCGTTGAAGCACATATTATTGCGTTGGCCCCAGCCTCAGCCGCTTTTGAAACCGCCATGGTCATGCCTCTGTCCTTAAAACTTCCTGTCGGGTTCGCACCTTCAAATTTCAAATAAATTTCCGCCTCAAGTCCGATTTTTTTCGCCAAATTATCAGCTTTAATCAAAGGTGTGTTACCTTCGTTAAGTGTGATTATAGGCGTTTTATCCGAAACAGGTAAATATTCTTTGTACTTGTTAATTAATCCTTGATAGTGGTTTGTCATTTGTGTTATTTCACTCCATTACTCTTATTAAACTATTAATCTTATTGATGCAATTGTCGTTTTTAAGCATTTTTATAGCATTTTGCAAGTTTTGTTCGTTACAACTCTCCGTAATAACAATAATGTTAGCGGTGTTGTCAGACATAAGACCCTTTTGCAGCAAACTTGAAACACTAATCTCGTTTTCTGCAAAACTTTTGCCCAAAGATGCAATTACTCCAACATTATTTTTAACGTTTATTGAAAGATAATATCTGTTATATGTCTGGGAAATATCAATCATTTTTGCGGCTTCGCCATGGTGACACCTCATCATAGGCAGAGGATAATCTGTCGTTTTAAGCTCAGTTGCAATCGCCAAAACATCACCCACAACCGAACTTGCCGTCGGAAATTCTCCCGCGCCGGCTCCTGAAAACATGATTTCGCCCATCGGATGACCATCCAACATAATAGCATTGGTTACATAATCAATGTGCGCAAGGCTTTTTGTCTTTTTTACCAACATCGGATGAACTCTTACATCTGCATTGTCATTTTCATCAAGTTGAGCAAGTGCAATAAGCTTAATCTTAAACCCGAATTCGCTTGCATACTTCATATCTTCAGCTTGAATTTTAGTTATGCCTTCTCGATAAATATTTTTTATGTTAATCCGTTTATTAAAAGCAATCGTGGAAAGCGTTGCGATTTTATATGCAGCATCAAACCCCTCAACATCACCGGTAGGGTCAGTCTCGGCATATCCAAGTTCCTGCGCCTCTCTTAAAACATTTTGATAGGACGCTCCGTCAACATCCATTTTTGTTAAAATATAGTTTGTTGTTCCGTTTAGAATAGCCGCTATCTTTGTAATCTTATTCCCTGTCAAAATCGTTTTTATTGGCATTATTATTGGAATTCCGCCTGCAATCGCCGCTTCGTATAGAATAACCTTATTGTGCTTTTCAGCAAAAGAGAACAATTCTTCGCCATGCTTTGCCAAAAGTTCTTTATTCGCAGTTACAATATGTTTTCCGTTTTTTATAGCGGTTTGTATCAAGTCAAAAGCGGGTTCAACACCCCCTACAACCTCAATAACAATCTGTATATCAGGATTGTCCACGACTTCATAAGGATTATCGGTCAAAACAGATTTGCTTAAATTAATATCCCTTTTCTTATTAAGGTTTTTTACTGCGATTTTTACAATTTCAATTTGCTTAAAAGCTGCCAAGGTTTTCAAAACACCTGTACCTACTGTCCCTAAGCCTATCATTCCGACTTTAATCTTATCCATAAAAACCTCGCATTTGTCATTATTATATATTATATTAAATCACAAAAGTAACAATTGTACTAAAAAAGTATTGAAAAAATTTTTTTTAAAGAGTAATATGTATGCAAGGGAATGGTGAGTTATGAAAAGAATAGAAATAAGTAAGACATTATTTAAAAAAGTATTTATAACTATTTTATCATTTATTGGGTTTCTGACAACAATAAAACTTGCGATGATTTATTTTGAGTCGAATTTTGACCCTTATGCCTTGCCCAGCTTTTGTTCAGTTAATGAATTTATTGACTGTGACGGGATTGCACAAACTGTTCATTCCCAATTTTTTGGGATACCGCTTGCTTATTGGGGCATGTTCTTATATGGATTTATAACTTTTCTTGTTTTTGTAGATGTGCTCAAAAAAAACAAATTCTTAGGTGTTTTAGAGGTATTCAAAAACCCTTTATGTTACATATCTGCTCTAGGATTTATTTCATTCATAATTTCTATGATTTTGGCGGGAGTTAGCATCTTTGAGCTTAAGAAGGTTTGTATCTTATGCGTATTTACCTACTTTTTAAATTTATTGATAGCAATAATTGCGACTGATTTTAAAATAGGGGTTATTGAAAATTTTAAGGTTAGTATAAAAGATTTTATTGATGCTTTAAAAATAAAAAAATATTTAATAAGTTTTCTTCTTCTGACTATTTTAGCAAGCAGCTTTTTGGCTTATACCACCGTAAGTTGTTGCTTTACACCTCAAGTTAAACGCTACAAGGCAATCTCTAAATATGCAAAGATGAAAACAAATCCTTATAAAATTAATGGAAATATCTTAGGGGATTCCAAAGGAAATCTTGCTGTGTATGTTTATACAGATTATCGTTGTCCAATCTGTCGGATTTATAATGTAATTTTATATAGAGCCGCTAATGAGTTAAAAGGATTTAGAATTATTCACAAAAACTTACCTCTTGATATGGATTGTAATAAAAATCTAACGAGCCAATTTCATCAGGGTTCTTGCATGTTGGCAAAATATTCAATTGCCGCAGAACAACAGGGACGGCTTTGGGAATTAAATTCGGAATTTTTTGAAAAACAACCCAAAAGCGAATATGAAGTGCTAAAATTAGCTAAATCATTGGGGTTTGATACGATTAGATTAAGACGGGACGCAAATTCTGTTTCTACGCTTGAAAGATTAAAGAAAGACATAGACGATTCTACAGAACTAAAAATAGACGGAACTCCAACGATTGTAATAAACGGTAAAATTCATGCGGGAATTGAGCCTTATTATGAATTAAAAGAGATTTTAATAAAGGCTGGTGCAATTGAAAAAAAACAACAATAAAGTACTGCTGCATACCTGTTGTGCGATATGCTCAGGATATCCTATACGAAAATTACAAGAACTCGAATATGAACCGATTGCATATTTTTTCAATCCGAATATTTATCCGGATACTGAATACCAAAAACGGTTGGAATCACAAAAACGTCTTTGTGATGAGTTAAAATGTGAGCTTATAGTTGAAGATTATACGCCTAATATATACAAGGATATTATGCAAGGGTTTGATGGATATGAAGAAGGCAGCGCAAGATGTAAAAGGTGTTCCGAATTAAGACTACTCAGGACAATCCAAAAGGCAAAGGAACTCGAAATTGATAAATACACAACCTCAATTTCAATAAGCCCTCATAAAAGCTTTACGGTTATAAAGGACCTTGCCAAGTTTTTTGCGGGTTATTTTCAAGCTGAGTTTATTGATATAGATTTTAGGGAACAAAACGGCTTTTTCAAAACAAATCAAATATCTAAAGAATTAAATTTGCATAGACAAAATTACTGCGGTTGTGAAACTAGTATGCAAAGACTTCAAGATGTTGCGATAAAAAAATGATTTAGACTAAAATCGGCAATTCATTCATCGGATAAAATATCGAAGACGCTTGTTTAAATTCTTTCCGGTTTGCACTTACAAAGAATTGCTCTGAACCGGTCGTTTTATCATTGAGTAAATTGTTCAGATTTAAATCTTCCTTAATTAATTCGGCAAAATATTCAGCGGGGTCGATAAATATGTCTCTGGACGTAAAGTTTTCCAAAATATCAAGTAAATAAGGGTAATGCGTGCAGCCTAAAATTATTTTTTCCGGACTGTTTTTCAACATTTTTTCTAAATATTCCCTTATGCAATTAATACTTGTGGGGGCAGTTTGAAGTTTTTGTTCCACAATTTTAACCCAAGGTGGACAGCTCATCTCAAAAACTTTCAAATTCGGGTTGTATTTTTTTAATTCCCGTTCATAAACTCCTGATTTAATTGTAGCTTCAGTTGCGAAAACCCCGATTTTTTCGACCGGCAATTGCGCAATTATTTCCGCACAAGATTGAATTATCGGATAAATTTTAAATTTATACTTATCTTTCAACACTTCATAGGTATTTGCAGAAGTTGTATTACAAGCCATAATTACAGCTTTTACGTCTTTTTTTTCAAAAAATCTAAAAATTTCATCCGCAATTTCGATTAATTCTTCTCGAGATTTTGCCCCGTAAGGGCTATTTTTCAAATCGCCGAAGTATAAATAATCTTCGTTTGGTAATTTTTCTTTTACTTTTTTAAAGACGGTTAATCCGCCGACTCCTGAGTCAAAAAATGCTATCGGTCTTTTGTCCATAATTTCCTACTTCTTATTCAGATATTTCAAGATGCCTTCGGTAACCGCTTTTGCTGTTTGTCGTTTTCTTTGTTCGCTGACTAATTCGGCTCTTTCCGCATCGTTTGAAATAAAGCCTATTTCGACCAAAATTGCGGGGACATCAGTATGATTAATAACATAAAATTTCGATTTAAACAAGCCTCTATCTTTACTCTTTACTGAACTAACCAAGCTGGCATGGACGGTTTGTGCTAATTCCAGACTTTCTTGGTGATAATAATGTGTTTCAATTCCAATTATTTCAGGTCTTACACTTGAATTAACATGCATACTGACAAAAATATCCGGTGATTTGTTAGCAGAAAATGTGGTTCTGTCTTGTAATGAAACAAACTCGTCTTTATCTCTTTCCATATAAACAACTACGCCGTTATTCATAAGAAGTGCCTGTATCCTTCTTGCGAGATCTAAATTAATATCTTTTTCGTTAATCCCTGCTCTTATTGCGCCATAATCGGAGCCGCCATGGCCGGCATCTATTACGACAACTTTTTTCCCGTTGCATTTCTGTAAAATTATTTTTTTTTCGCCAATAGTACATTCATTTTTTCTGGGATTGGTTCCTTTTGCAACAATCTTTATTGACTTGCCATCGGCACCCAAATAACAGTTGATTACATTATCTTTTTCGAGCGGGAGTGATAATTTTAACCCGACTTGAGGGAGCAAATCTATTGTCATTCCGTTTAAACTTGAATCTTTAATCGTATTTTTGAATGTATCGTCATTATATCGAAGCGCATTGTATAAATTTATTGTCAGCTTGGAACTATCTCGTTTAATACTATGTATTATCGGAGAATTAAATGCGATAATAAATTCGTCTGTCAAAGGGTTTGTTTTTTTAATTTCATAGGATATAGCGTCTGTTGTTTTCGTAAAAAGTGAAGAATTGTCTACTGCTTCAGACTTTACAAACAAAGCTGATTGACCGTCAGCGGAAAATATAGGGAAATATTTTTCTAATTGATTAGAAGTTATTACAACTCGTGTTTTGTTGGATTCAAACTGACCCACCTTGATTGTATCTTCATTCAATTTAAACTCTTTGTCCTTTATTTCAGAGCCAAGGATTGTATTGGGGAGGTCAAAAACCACTCTGGCAGGATTTGTAAGATACATAGGCTTTTCAATCCCAACCACGCCAAAACCGCTTATCAAAAACCCATTTGAGTTTGGACAAATCGAATTCAAGTAATATTTAGATTTTAATTTCAATTCTTTTTTTATTACTTCTGTTGTTCGTGATGAGACAGATTTTATATCGGAAATGGTTGCGGTAGTTGAGCTGAACGATTGTTGGATTTGATTTAAAACTTCATCTTTGGCGGGTGAATTTACGGCTGTTTTTAATTTATCGGTATCCTCAGATGAAATCGATAAATTTTCGTAAAAATCACTGCTTGATGATTTTTCGTCCCTGTAAGTATTTTGAAAATATTCTTCCTTGCCTATTGTGTCTTTAAATTTGATTACGAGATTATTATTTACTTTTAGAAAACTAATTTTGGATTGCTCAAAATCCTCGTTGAGATAGAAAACAACCCTAATTTTAGCAGGAGTAGTCGAAAATTGACTGATTTTGACCTGAGTTACCCCACCAGAATTCAAGAACCAGTTTTGAGGTGCGGCAGTTAAAACCGCTGAATTAATATCAAAGTAAACCCGTTTGGGCTTTTGAAGGCTTATCATTTTAACATTTTTCATAATCGCCTCTGTCGTGTTGTCAGGCGAGGTTAAAAAAATCAAAGAATTTGATGTATCAAAATTTACCGAAGTAACCCTGAAAATATCCTGAGCGAGTGCGGCATGTGTGAAAATTATTAAAGAAAATATAGTGATTAAAAGTTTTTTCATAATATTTTTACAATCTATTCATATTATACCCTTAACTTTTTTTTAGACCAAAAATGTAAATTTTTTTAACTCTTGTTGAATTTGCATGAAAAAGGAGTATAATGGTTTTATAGTATTTTATTGGGGAATATTTATGAAAAACAGATGGTATGATAACCATAGAGAAACACTGAATACGTTGGATATCTTAAAAAAATTGGACAAGGACTCCAAAGTAAGATTGTCTATCGATATAATTGACATAGCAAATCAGATAAAATCCATTCATAGAGAAGAGGATGAGCCACTTTTAAGCATAGGCTTAGAGAGGGTTTTGGGACTGTACCAAAGCTCTAATTCAAGACGTTGGTACGATAAACAATGTGATTTGGATACTGCAATAAGAACTATTTCCACACTGCCCAGAGAAGATTTTCTTAATATAATGGAAGGTTTATGCATTTCGCTTAATGATTGAGTAACTAATCACCAGAAATTAACATTGTCATAAGTCAGGATTTAGCGAGCTTTTCACCTCTTCCTTGCGGAGAGGTCGACTTTCAGCACGAGCGGAAGCCCGCGAGTGTTAGAAAGTCGGGTGAGGGTTAATTTCAATCAGCGTAAGCTTTTTCACCCTCCACCTAATTT
>CAISJE010000101.1 GCA_903885635.1 uncultured bacterium | reverse complement strand
TTGAATTAACTACCCCAAGCATTGAAACGGAGGAAGATTAATGCCCGCATCATTTTTACACGGAGTCGAAACAATCGAAGTTCAAAAAGGCTCAGTCACAATAAGAACAGTAAAAACCGCAGTAATCGGACTTGTCGGAACCGCTCCGATAGAGACAGTCGGTGCCGATTACAAAACGATAAATAAACCTGTTTTAATTTTGAATGAGGCAGATGGCGTAAAATATTTCGGCGAAAACAAGTCAGGATACACAATACCACAAGCACTTAAAGCAATTTTCGCCCAAGGCTCAGGCATTGTCCTTGTTGTAAATGTATTTGACCCGAATGTTCACACGTCAGTTTCAAATGTGTCTATTTCTGATATAAATGGAAAAATAGATATTTTGACAGGTAAAAGAACCGGAATGAAAGCTTTTGAAGATTGCTACTCGATGTTCGGTTTTTATCCTAAAACCATCATTGCCCCCGTATTCTGTGAAGATAAAGCGGTAGTAACCGACATCAACACCGTTTGCAATAAAATCAGAGCAATTGGAATTATTGATGCCCCTGTTGGAACTACAGTTCAAGATGCAATTGTCGGAAGAGGACCTGAAGGAACAATTAATTTTAACTTCGCCTCTCAGCGCTTAATCCTCTGTTATCCGCATTTGAAAGTATATGATTCCGCGACTGAAAGTGAAATTTTAGAACCTTATTCTCAAAGGCTTGCAGGTGTAATCGCCGCAAAAGACATCGATAAAGGTTATTGGTGGTCGCCATCAAACACTGAAATCTTAGGAATCACAGGAGTCGAGAAGCAGTTAACTTCAATGATTAATGACCCATCAAGCGAGGTAAATACACTTAATGAAGCAGGAATAGTAACCGTCTTTAATAGTTATGGCTCAGGATTGAAAACTTGGGGTAACCGTTCGGCGGCTTATCCAAGTTCTACTCTTCCAACTAATTTTATCAACGTAAGAAGAACTGCTGACATTTTGCATGAAAGTGTTGAATATTCGATGCTTCAATTTATTGACCATCCAATCACTAACGGGCTTATCGATGCAATTTGCGAAAGCGTGAATGCATTTATTAGGACTTTGATTGGGCGTGGGGCATTGATTGACGGCAAGTGTTTTTATAATCCTGATAAAAACCCAACAACAGAAGTTGCAAACGGCCACTTACTTTTCGATATTGAATTTATGCCTCCGACTCCTGCTGAAAGAATTACATTTGAAAGCTTTATCAATATCGAATTGTTGAAAAGCCTTGGTACCACATAAGGAGAGAAAATGTCTAAAATCCAAATAAACAAACTTATTAACGCCAATATTTATATGAACGGAAATAATCTTTTGGGCCGAGCAGAAGAAATTCAGCTTCCGCAGATTAAACACAAGATGGCTGAACACAAAGCACTTGGGATGGTTGGCTCGGCTGAGTTTTTTGCAGGAATCGACAAATTAGAGTGCAAGATTAAATGGAACGCACTTTATCCCGATGTTCTCAGAACTTGTGCAAATCCTTTTGTTGCGGTTGCAATCCAAGTCAGAGCCTCACTTGAGACTTATAACGGAACCGGCAGAATTTCAGAAGTTCCGGCGACTGCATTTATCTCCGGAACTTTTAAAGAATTTCCGCTCGGCACAATTAAGCCTGGCGATAACGCCGAATATGAAACAACTATGGCGGTAACTTACGCAAAATTAATCGTCGACGGTGCTGAAATTTTTGAAATAGATGTCCTTGAAAACATCTACAAAGTAGGCTCCGTAGACATCTTGTCGAAATACAAAAGTAATATAGGAGGATAAAATGACAACCGAATTAACACTACCATCAGGGAAAAATGTAAAAATTGAGCAAGGAAAAGGTTTTCATCTTTTAAACGCCCAAAGAAAAGCTAAGACATCAGAAGAAATCACATTCGCACTTATCGCAGAACTTGCTGAAGTTGACGGACAAAAAATAGTCTACGAAGATTTATTAGAGTTTGACTTGGAAGATGTTCTCGCACTTCAAGCAGAAATTTCGGGGAAGTTCAAGTCCTTGCAGCCGACTGCATCATCCACCTCGCCAGAACAACCGGCTGGCAATACAGCGAAATAAAAGAAATGGCTCTTGATGAGCTTTCTTTTTGGGTAAACGAGGCGATTAAATACAAACAGAGCACGACTGAAGTATTGGATGAAGAATGTTAGACACAGCAATGAAAGTATCTTTAACTCTTATCGCCTTTGACAAAATGTCAAGGGTGATAAAAGATGCTGTAAATCAGTCTAATGAGGAGTTTGATAAACTTCAGAGAAAAATCAAGCAAGTATCTGATACTACAAAAGAAATCGGGCAAGGTTTGGTAACAGCAGGTGCCGGAATGACTGCGGCAGGAGTTGCTCTTGGAATGGCAATAGAAAAACCAATCGAAGCATTTGCCGACCTTGAAGATGCCCAAACGAGAATGAAAGTCGCCTTTATGACAAGTTCGGGCGTTGATTCTTACTTTGAAAAAATCAACAAACAGTCAGAAAAACTTGGAATGAAGCTTCCGGGGACAACGAGAGATTTTACCATTATGGCTGCGAGATTAAAAGAACTCGGAATAGCAAGCAAAACCATCGCAAATGGCGGACTTGAAGGCTCAGCTTATTTAAGAGTTCTGCTCGGTGATGTTTCACCTGAAGGAGTCTCAGATATTACAGCAACATTTTCAAAAAGTCTTGGCATCGCAGAAAAAGATTTTGTAAAATTTATCGACCAAATTCAAAGAGCTAAGTTTGGCTTTGGATTAGATCCTGAACAATTTGCTTACACCTTAAAATACGCAGGTCCAATATTTAAACAACTTGGAATTTCAGGCTATCAACAAAGTAAATCAGTTCTTGCACTATCAGGAACTCTTGCACAAGCTGGTATTAGAGGCGAACAGCTTGGAACTTCACTGAGAAGAATTATGCTCGATCTTCCGGGGCTTGATGATAAACTTGAATCTAAAAAAATGCAAAAAATTAATGCTCAGCTCAAATCTATGGGGATTTATCTTGAATTCTTCAAAAACGGTAAATTCCTCGGCGTAGAAAATATGATTAAGCAGGTCGAAAAACTCAATAAATTAAATCAGCAAGACAAACTCAACGTTATAAAAAAACTATTCGGGGATGAAGCAGCAACTGCGATATCAGAAATGGCAACGCAGGGTTTGAAAGGATATCAAAAAGCACAGCAAACTCTTGCAAAACAGGCAGATTTACAAACTCGTTTAAATCTGGTAATGGGAACTTTCAAGAATCTTTGGGAGGCTTTTACAGGAACATTAACAAATACCTTGGCTCAATTCGGGGCAACTTTATCTCCTGAGCTCAAAGGCTTGGCAAATCATTTAAACGATTTGTCAGATAAAATCGGCAAATTTATTACTAAGCATCCAATATTCGCAAAGAATATTGCATTAACAACAGTGGCATTGAGTGCAACTTTAATTACACTTGGCACATTAAGTCTTGCAATTGGTGGAACAGCACTTATGATTTCAAGCCTCACTTCAGGCTATGGAAAATTTCTCACTTATGCAAAATTTTTAAATCCAATTTTAAGAGAAAATACTCTTCAGCTATTTAAGTTTTTGGGGTTAAATACTGCCGCTCATAATCTTGAATACGGCACAAAAATTAAAAACGCAGGTAATTCACTTGGAATAAATCTCTCTAACTTTTCTTTGAAAAATGGACTGATGGCGGATGTCAGAAGAATAGACAATAACTTAAGAAATGGTTTAATTAAAGGTTTCAAAGAACTTCCGGCCAATATTTCGAATTCTGTCCAGGCTCTCAAAACTTGGAGCAGAACATCAATCAAGGCGATTCCTGTAAATTTACTGAACGGATTAAATGCTATGAAATCAGGATTTTTGAGTATTCCAAGTAAAATCCAAGGTGCAATTATGGCATTTAGAGCTTTTTCTTTGACTCTCCTAACCTCACCAATCGGCTGGATTGCACTTGCAATCGGAGCAGTTGCACTTGTGATTTATAAATACTGGAAACCAATTACAGGATTTTTTAGAGGAGTCTTTACTGGTTTAAAAACTGGACTTGCACCATTAAAGCCCGCTTTTTACACATTGGCAAAAGCATTATCACCAATTATCACTCCCTTAAAGGCTGTTTTTGATTGGTTCAAAAAACTTTTGAAACCTGTTGAAGACACAGGCGGAGCCGCTGAAAAGATGGGTATGAGATTCGGGAAGGTTCTCGCCCAAATCATTTTGAAGGTTACAGACTTAGTCAAAAAGATGTTCCAATTAGGATCGAAAATTGCCGACTTTTTGTCTTTTGGAATGCTTTCAAAAACCGACCAGACTCAAAAAGCAATAGCTAAACACACTCAAATAATCCGCGACCACCTGCCACATTCGCCAGCTAAAATGGGGCCGTTGAAAGATTTGCACAAAGTGAAAATCGCAGAGACTATTGCGGCGACAATAAAACCCCTACCGATTTTAACTGCGATGAACAAGGCGTTGAGCCTCAGTTCCAAAGGCTTAAAAGGCAACGTGGCACGAGGCAATGTGGGCGGAAGTTCAACAACCATAAATTACAGCCCAAATATCTCAATTGATAACGCAAGTCCGACAGCTAAAGCAGATTTCGCACAGATGCTAAAAAAACATAAAGACGAAATTCTAAAAATTGTTAAAGCAGAAAATCAAAGACAAGTGAGGTTAGCGTACTAATATGTTTGCACAACTAGGAGAAATAAAATTTGATTTAATAACCTATTTCAACGGAATTAGTGAAACTAATTCCTACAATTTCGCTGAACATCCTCGTATAAGTCAAAAACCCCTGCTTCAATATTTAGGGGAAAATTTGCAAGAACAGGATATAAAATTAAACTTTCACACAAGTTTTTGCACCCCTGAAGATGAGATTAAAAAGCTGAAAGAGGTTGCCAAAAAAGGGCTACCGCTCAAATTTATAAAAGGTAACGGCGAGTACGTTGGCGTTTTTGTCATCTCTGAAATTTCATCAGTCACTGAGCAGGCAAGCAAAGAGGGCTATTTAACCTCAGTCCAAATTGATTTGAAGCTCAGAGAATTCACAGGCAAAGTTCCTGCAATCAAAACTGATTCAAAATCAAATTCAAAAGGATTAAAAGTTAAATGACAGAATTTTACACCTACATAACAAAGGATAAAGACAGATGGGATTTGATTTCGTACAAGTTTTACAACGATGCAACGCTGTACGAAAACATAATCAAAGCCAACCCGAATGTAGCAATTAAGCCGGTATTAACTGCCGGAATAAAATTAAAAATCCCAGTCATAGAAACCACAGGCGAAATTACCTCAGACCTTCCACCATGGAGAACAACCTAATGTTAAAACCTATATTTAAACTCACATACGGATCAAAGGACATCACAAAAGATGTCTCTCGTTTCGTTACTAATATTGATTATACTGACTTTGAGCACGGGCAAAGCGATGAAATCAACATTACGTTTGAAGATTCAGAGCTACTTTGGCAATCTGCTTGGATTCCGTGTAAAGGCGATGCTCTTGGTTTGTCTATCGGTTATGAAGGGCAAAAACTTTTGAACTGCGGAAGGTTCGAAATTGACGAACTTGAATACGAAACTCCGCCCGATACAATCACTGTAAAAGCACTTGCAACCAGTATCAAGAAATCTCTTAGGCAGAAAAATGCCGTTGCGTATGAGAATAAAACTCTAAAACAAATTGCCACAGAAATAGCTAAAAAACACGGATTAAAAATTGTTGGAAGTATTGCTGATGTCAAAATTCAGCGTATAACTCAAAACCAACAAAAAGATTTAACTTTTTTGAAAAATCTTGCTGAAGAATATGGCTATATTTTTAAAATAACCGCAGACAGCCTTGTCTTCTATGAAACTGAGAAATTAAAATCAGCAACTCCAACTAAAATATTTAACAAAAAAGATTTATCAAGAATAAATTTATCTGAAAAAACAAGCCAAAAATACAAAGCTGTTCAGGTAAGTTACCACAACCCCAAAACCGGAAAAACACTCAAAACAACTGTGAAAAATCCGGGTGTTATAACAGGTGACACTCTAAAAATAAGTGCAAGATGTGAAAATAAACAGCAAGCAATTCTAAAAGCAAAAGCCGCAATTACAAAAGGCGATACTGGGATTGAAGGCTCAATCGAATTAATCGGGAACCAATATCTTGTCGCAGGAATAAATATCGAACTCAAAGGCATCGGACATTTTTCGGGAAAATATCATGTGACTCAAGCACGACATACGATTGATAAATCTAGTGGATATAAAACAATTTTGGAGGTCAAATCTTGCTGAAGTTTGGAATAGTTACCAATATAAATCCAACGCTTGCCCAGGCTCGTGTCCAGTTTGCAGAAGACGACATTCTTTCATATTGGCTTCCTATTCTGCAACAAAAAACGCTGAAGGATAAATTTTACGCCATTCCCGACATCGGCGAACACGTTGCTTGCCTTATGGATGAAAACTCGGAAGAGGGTGTAATTTTAGGTGCAATTTATTCTTCAGCCGATACTCCGCCTGCGACTTCAAAAACTCAACTTATGATTAAGTTTGAGGATGATTCATTTATCCTATTCAACAAAGAAACAGGGATTTTAACACTAAAAGCCAAAGGAATAGAGGTTCTTTCAGATATTAATCAAACCGGTAAATTCCAAAACTCCGCCGGCATAACTTCTGCCGCTGATATTTTAGACAAAAAAAGCTCAATGCAAGCGATGAGGGATACATATAACCCTCACAATCATACAGGAAATATGGGCAATCCAACTTCCGCTCCAAATAAGGAGATGGCATAATGACAAATTTGAATGAAATAAAATATGTCGATTGGCAGCCAAAGCTGAATGAAATCGGTGAAGTAGCACAAGGAATTGATGATATAAACCAATGTATTTATATCATTTTAACCACTCAAAAAGGCTCTGTGCCTCATCGTCCGACTTTTGGTTCCGATATTTTTAAATACATCGATTATCCAGTTCAAGAAGCTGTTCCAAACATTATCAGAGAAGTTATTGATGCAATTTCTGAATGGGAAACTAGAATTGAAATTGAAAATGTTAGTGCTGAAATTGATATGGCTAACGTAAAAATTAAAATCGAATGGAACCTGATTGATTCTGAAATTACATCTGTTACGGAGGTGATTGCATGACAACTCAATTACCTGAACCGAATTTTATTGGCAGAGATCCAAATATAATCACAAACGAATGGATTGCACTCTACGAGCAAAAGACAGGCAAAACTCTTCAAGATGCACAAATTGAAAGAATTTTAATTGATGTCGGTTCCTATCGTGAAACTTTGATTCGTATAAAAATTCAAGAAATAGCAAAATCAAATCTCTTGAATTACGCGACCCTGGATGTTTTAAAACATCTTGGAGAACTCGTTGGGGTAACAATTTTAGAAGCCAAATATTCAAAGGCCATCTTTGAATTCAAACTTGAAGAAGCTCAAAATTTCGATATCACAATCCCTGCCGGCACTCAAGTTGAATCGAATGACAGCAAGTTTATTTTTGAAACAGCAAGTGATGCAATAATTTCAAAAAACATATTAACTATTGAAGTCGATGGTATCTGTGTCACAGCTGGTACTTTAACAAATGGATATGCAATCGGCTCAATTACAAGCCTAATGAATCCCTTGGGGTATGTAATTACAGTTAAAAATATAACCGTGACTTCAGGTGGTCAAGAGGAGGAAAGTGCGGATAATTACAGGGAACGTATAAGGCAAGCACCGGAAAGTTTTTCAAACGCCGGAAGCAAGGGTGCTTATAAATTTCATACATTATCTGCCGATCAGAGCATAATTGATGTCGCTGTAATTTCGCCATCAGCAGGCGTTGTCGAAATTTATCCGCTTGTCGATACTGGAACTCCAAGTGATGATTTAATTTTGACTGTTCAAAGTTATTTGTGTGCGGATAAAATCCGACCACTAACGGACAACGTTATCGTTAAAAAGCCTGAAGCCGTAAACTTTGTGATAAAAGCTACGCTCACTTTGTATTCATATGCTGATTTAACTAGCGTTAAAACGGCAGTTAATGATGGTTTAAACAAGTATAAAACGGCTCTTAAATCAAAATTAAATAAGGACATTGTTCCAAATCAAATAATTACTATCTTGAACTCAATTTATGGAGTTTATGATGTCGAGCTAAATTCGCCAATTTCTCAAGCTGTAGCAGCTAATAAATGGGCAAATTTAGAAGATTTTGAGGTAACTTATGAGGGCGAAATCGATGAATGAAATTACCCCTCTAAATGATATATCCTCAAAGGTTTTTGATGAACTTTTTTCTCGACTTCAAGACTTGGATACAGATGCACTACTTGTTTATCTGATTGATACAGTCGATGAATCGGCCCTTGTTCACCTTGCAGAACAGTTTCACATTATGGGAAATGAAGGTTGGCTTTTGACAAAAACAGAAGTCGAAAAGAGAGAAATTATTAAAAAAGCTGTTGAGTTGCACAGATACAAAGGGACAAAATACGCTTTAGTAAAAGTTTTAAATTCTTTCAATATCAATGGTGAAATTCAAGAGTGGTTTGAATATGAAGGTAATCCTTATCATTTTAAAGTCAACATCTTTCTTCAAAATTATGCCTACAACCAAAAAGTTTTTGAGAGCCTGAAAAAGATGATTGAGGAATACAAAAATGTCAGAAGTGTGCTTGAAGAAATAAGTATTGAATCTCAATTTGATGCAGTTTTAAACTGGGCAACTTACACAAATGCAGAAAATGAAATAATGATCGGATAGAATTATGAGCGAAACTTTTACAAATATATTAACAAAAATAGGACAACAGAAAAAAGCACAAGCTGAAGCATCGGGAGTTGCTTTAAATATAACTACGTTCAAAGTTGGTGATGGCAATGGTTCTTATTATGAGCCGAATGAAAATCAAACCGCATTAGTGAATGTTAAATATTCCGGAAATTTTGCTGCAGGAACGCAAAGTCAAATTGTTTTGAATTCATCAAATTTAAATGAGGTTTTATATAAATGCTTTATCCCTGCTGATATTGGTGGGTTTACAATCAGAGAGCTCGGGCTTTTTGATGTAAATGGGAACTTGATTTTAATCTGCAAGCTTCCGGCCCAGGATAAATTCGCACTTGCGTCAGGCTTATATCAGCCATTGACTTTTACCCCAAAAATTATTTATACAAATCCACAAACTCAAGCCGTTTTAACTCCTATAAGTCAGACTATCCCGACTATAGGTGAAGTTACAACTTTAATTGAAACAGCAATTGCAGAATATGTTCCGGAAATAATTTACACTGACCCCATAAAAAATACAGATGGAACTATATCATTGGAGATTGACAGTAGTTTAAAAGTGGTAAATAAAAAGCTAGGGGTTGCTTCTGTACTTTCTTGTTTAGCACCTTTAACAATAGCTGATAATGTTATCTCTATTCGTTATGATGACACTCTAAAATTAAGCTCAGGGGCATTAGGTGCTGTAAAAATTGTGCCCCTGCCCAAATTTGCGCTTAACTCTGGAAATACAACAAGTGGTAATTCTGACTTGTTGAGCTATACGCCATTACCATATATCCCTTGGACAAACCCTAAAATGACATCATTCACCGCGCCAGGGGGAACAGTTATATGCCCCGGAAGATTGCATAGTGGTACCGGATATTCAGCTTTTTCAGCGGATGGTAGCGAAACTATTTATTATAGAGGTTATTCAGGGATACAGCCGGCTTCAACAAAATACCAACTTGCAGTTGGAGTGCAGGCATATATTACAAGTATAAGCCCCGAATATACAGTTGGTTATAGTTATATCCATGGTACAGGTTGTTCGGTAAGAACTTATTTAAATGGGGTGATAACTGAACAAGGCAACTATATTTTTTCATCGGGTTTAACTTTTGCTACTCCAACATTAGCTGATGCCATTGAATATTATAACTTTTATGGAGGTGGCCATGGAGATTTGGTTGGTTGGTGTTCATTCCCTGTAAATGGATACATAATTAATCCAAGCGGAGGCTCAGGGGATTATACAAAATTATCTTTCAAGGTTGGCGGTTCATATCCTAATTTAGTATTAACTTACGCTGATAACTCACAAGAAACATTGGCAAGTTTGAATAACATAGCAGGGCTTTCAGCAAATGGAGCATATACCATCGTAAAAGAAAAAGGTTCTAATCCGGTTGCAATTAACACTACTGCATCTTTAAAAGCCTTGGGAACATCAATAAGCGGCGGTGATTACTCAGGATATACCAAAGATGGTGCATTTAATGGAAGTTCATGGTTTTCCTCACAACAAGGGACTTCAATTAATGGTGTTGCAAATATCGGTAAAAATTGGAGTAATAATCCGACTATAAACGGATTTATCCTCAATCAGGCAAGTTCAAGCAGTCAATCACAAACCAGTATAAAATACCAAACATCCATCAACGGAACTACTTGGACAGATGTGCAAACTTTCAGTGGCTTAACCACCGGGTTGAATACTTTAACTTTAACGGTTCCATCTACTCCTACATATTGGAGATTTTTAGCAAATAGTGCTGGTACTGCTGGATATAGTTGGGGCGTCTACAATATAGAAATACTTGGAAATATTAATGCGGTAACGCAAGACAAAATATTTCCGACATCGCCATCTAATGGTGATTATCATTGTTTAACCGCAAATGGATTGCAAACTTACAAGCGAGTAAGCGGTGCTTGGGTTGAAACTCAATATGTACCAATAGGAACAGTAACTGTTTCAGGAGCTGTAATAACCGCAGTTACTACAAATTCTTACAATCAAAATGGCTATGATGTAAATAAAAATACAGCAGGTGCATTAACAAAATATTGGGTTAGTGGGGAATATCTTCCTGTTTTGGGAACTGAAACCGTTGTAACGCATAATTTGAATTTGGCAAATCCCCTGCTTGCAAAATCTGAAGTGCTATTAAAGTGCTTGGTTGCTGAGTTTGGTTATTCCGTGGGAGATTACATTGGACAGTGGGCAAGTGATGCAAGCGGCGTTGATCTCTGCTACCCGAATGTTCCTTTATTAAGGACAAATACGATTTCTATCAGAACGGCAAACCAAGAAATTTCATCTATTCCAGTTGGAGGTTCCTATGGCTCATTAACCCCGGCAAATTGGCGATACGTTTTTAAAGTTTGGTATTAAGGAGAAAAAAATATGTTATTTATAAATTCAGAAAATCAGGTTTACTCAGGTGATAGGCAAGAAAATGACCGTCAATTAACCACGGACGAAGAGAGCTTATTCTTAAAAGGACACGGATTCGATTTATCAACAGGATTTGTTGTTGATATTACCGATACGCAGGAGTATAAAGAGAAAATCAGGCAGGAAGAGAATCAAGCAAAAAAAGCGACCCTTCAATTACAAATTGATGAGCTTGATAAAAGAAGAATCAGAGCGATTTGTGAACCGGAAGTCAAAGATGAAGAAACTGGTCAAACTTGGCTTGAATACTATACTCAGCAAATTCAAGAATTAAGAGAAGAAATTATTAATTTAATTTAGAAAGGAACACCATATGCCATTATCAAAAATTTGTTTGCACTGGAGTGCAGGAGCATCCTACCCTTGTGAGGTAGACCTAAAAGCCTATCATTTTTTAGTTGATAAAGACGGAAAAGTATATCAGGGACTTTTTAAGCCTGAAGACAATTTGATTTGTAAGCCGAACAAATATGCGATGCACTGTGGCGGTGGCAATACCGGCTGTATCGGATTATCTGCACTCGGAATGGCGGGATTTGATTTAAAGGATAAAAAGACTGAATATCCGCTTACAAAAATTCAGGTCGAAGCATTCTGTAAGTTGGCGGCAGAACTTTGTATTAAATATGGAATTAAGGTTTCACCAGAGACTGTATTTACGCATTATGAATTCGGTCAAAAACATCCAAAAACAAGAAGCTACGGAAAAATAGATTTCACTTATCTTCCGTTTTTGCCAAATCTTGAAAAGGATAGAATCGGCGATCTTCTAAGAAATAAAATTAGTTGGTACATTATTCAAATCAAGAAGGGAGAATAAATGCTAGGACTTCAAGCAACTATTCAGGCATTGTTAGATTGTTTAACTCAATTTTTTAGTTATAAAAAGGTCAAAACTGAGAATCAGGATGATACAGAAATTATTGATGATAAAAAAGGGTTAAAAAATTCTGCGAATATTGCAGAACAAATTATTCAAATTGCCCTCAAATATCAGAATGAAATGACCAAATTTGACCGATATAAATTAAATTCATTAGTTAAAAGATTTAATAAAACGGATTGATTTTTTTGTTGTGTCTGAATGATACGGAATGATTGAGACTTCCCCCAAAACGCTTGATGTTTGAGAAAGAAGAGCTAAATTGGGAGTGTGGATAAACAACAAAGGAGCTAAAGCAATGACAGGCAAAGATTACACAATGTACGGAACTAAAATTTACAACAATGAAAAACAAGAAGTTGGGTTGCTAATATCAACCTGGGTTAATGTTTATGCCGACGGCAAGGTGGACTTCGCCACCTGCGTTGATTCAAAGGGCAACAAATATAACACAGCGCTGGATAATATAACCCCAGTTGAAGAATAAAAAAAAGAGGTTGTGGGCACAATTTGCCCCCATCCTAAACCACTGTAAATAGGCGATTTAAGGAGAACACCATGTCAAAAAGAATTAAAGAAATAACTATTGAAAAAATCACTTATAAAGGCTCTCAATCCATAAGTTTTAGAGAAATTTACAAATTGGATGAAAAACGAATAAAGCTAGAAGTCAAATCGGATTCATACGACCAACAATGTTATGCTAGGGCATATCTTTTGAAAGATGAAAAATGGGAACCGATTTACTCAATCCCTTATTCAGAAATGAACACGCCAAAAGGACTCTGCTACCATGTAACTTACAGAAGTAACGCAAGTGCTGCAGAGGCAGAATTCAAAGTTGATGTTCAAAGATTGAAAAAATATATTGAGGAAATTTTATTCTAAAACCAAGCCGTTCAAGGATGTGGGGTAATCGCAATTATAGTGATTACCTTTTTGTCTGGTCCGTAATGCCAAAATATTCTGTACGCAGCAGATGTTTTGTTTTCAGCGTAGGCTTCGTAAATTTTAGTTCCGTATTGTCTTGATAACGAAGTATATTCGTGAGTGTTTAAGCTCTGATGCTTTGGGTCAGTTTCCAAATAACCTAAAGCTTTATTAACCGCTTTAAGCCTTTTTGCAAGCCCTTTGTCCTGCTCCAGTTTGTCCAAATCCTCATCTGCTCGTTCTGTAAAAATTAATTCAAAATTGTTATCTCTTGACATTATTCACCATCAACATACTTTGCAAAGCTACCGCGTTTTTTAACCTTGCCTGCGGCAGATTGTTGTAGCCCAACTTTTACGGCCTCAAGAGCTTCTTTGTTTTTATATAGCCAAGCTTCGCTTGCAGGAATTGCGACTTCCGGTCTCAATATAATGCAACCGTCCGCATCCTCAATAACTTGATAGCGTATAATGTCTTTTGCAATTTTTCCAAGCTGTATTCTGCCTTTTGCATCAGGTTTTAAGTATTTTTCTTGAGTAGCCATTTTAAAACTCCTTATTTTCTTACTTTCATTATAACGGCTTCGCCATTGTGATGAGCTCGCTCGGAAGAAAAAATAAATTTTATCTTCACTCGCTCACTTCATTATAACACATGGTGGGAAAAACTTCAAGTGGGCTAACTACATCATTCCCACTTATCTCACCAAAGCTTCTTTTGTAACAAAATTGCTTTAATCAAAAAGCATGGTTAACATGAAACATGATTTATCTTACAACTACCGAGCTCTTCCTCCGAGGAGCTCTATTTATTTGTAAAAAAAGCCCTCATAGTTGAGGGCGGGTATGTAGTCTGGAGTATTAGGGGTTAGGATTGGTTGGTTTAAATTTGTTATTTGATTTTAAAAGTTTTTTCACATATTGGACACTTACATCGCAATCAACAGCTAGTCTCAAAACCGATTTTGTCGAGCCGTCGTAATGTTTCAGGATATAATTGGCTTTCGCTTTTCTAAATGGATTTGTCGGGATTTGGATTATCAATCCCGTTGCCTCCTCAATAATGTTTTTAACTACATCGATTCCACATCTCTCTGCTAAAAGTTGCAGTTCGTATGTTGGCAATGTTTCTATATTAAATTCGCTTAGCCAAAGTTCTTTGTTTTCCATAAATTTCCTCTTTTTATGAGCTCGTCAGTTGAGGCATTACCTCAAGACGAGAAGCTTGACAGATAGCCTCTCGTTTCGCTCTAAACTTTTGCCAAGGTTTCGGTAAAAACGCCTTGAACGCATTTTTCCATTTTCCAAAGTATTTCAATTTTGCCTTCCAATACTTTGCATTTAACCTTACGGTCGGTTTTGTTATTCCAATTGTTTGGCGATAACTCAACATCCGCATACTCAATTTTGGCTTGCTTCAAATCCTCCTCTAGATTTTCAATCTCGTTTTTCACTACCTCTAGAATTTTTGATTGTTCGTTCATTTTTCTCTCCTTTAATTGTCCTTTACTACGCGTTTAAAACGCCTTTAAATCCTTGTTAAATTTTTGAATTTTGATTTTACCGATAACGTGAATAATTTTCGTCGCGGTTAATTTATCAATAAACCGGATGTCGCTAATTTTAAAATGATTTTGAA
>CAISJE010000100.1 GCA_903885635.1 uncultured bacterium | reverse complement strand
TTGAATTAACTACCCCAAGCATTGAAACGGAGGAAGATTAATGCCCGCATCATTTTTACACGGAGTCGAAACAATCGAAGTTCAAAAAGGCTCAGTCACAATAAGAACAGTAAAAACCGCAGTAATCGGACTTGTCGGAACTGCCCCAATAGAAACAGTCGGTGCCGATTTTAAAACGGTTAACAAGCCTGTCTTGATTTTAAATGAAGCTGAAGGTGTAAAATACTTCGGCGAAAATAAACCAGGATACACAATCCCACAAGCACTTAAAGCAATATTTGACCAAGGTGCAGGAATAGTTCTTGTTGTGAACATTTTTGACCCAAGCACCCACACTTCAGTCGAAGATGTAAGTATTTCTGATATTAACGGAAAAATTGATATTTTAACCGGCAAAAGAACAGGAATGAAAGCTTTTGAAGATTGCTACTCGATGTTTGGATATTATCCGAAAACAATTATCGCACCCGTGTATTGCGAAGACAAAGCCGTGGTAACTGATATCAACACCGTTTGCAACAAAATCCGTGCTATGGGAATTGTTGATGCACCTGTTGGAACTACAGTTCAAGAAGCAATCATAGGTAGAGGACCTGAAGGAACTATCAATTTTAATTTCGCTTCTCAACGATTAATCTTCTGCTATCCACATTTAAAAGTGTATGATTCAGCCACAGAAAGTGAAGTCTTAGAACCATATTCGCAAAGGCTTGCAGGTGTAATCGCCGCTAAGGATATTGATAAAGGTTATTGGTGGTCGCCATCAAATACAGAGATTTTGGGGATTACAGGTGTCGAAAAACAACTAACCTCAATGATTAATGACCCATCAAGCGAGGTGAATACTATTAACGAAGCAGGAATAGTAACAGTCTTTAACAGCTACGGCTCGGGATTGAAAACTTGGGGTAACCGTTCTGCAGCTTATCCAAGTTCAACATTGCCAACTAATTTTATCAATGTTAGAAGAACAGCAGATATTTTGCACGAAAGTGTAGAATATTCGATGCTTCAATTTATCGACCACCCAATCACAAACGGGCTTATTGATTCAATTTGCGAAAGTGTAAATGCTTTCATTCGGATGCTGATTGGTCGTGGAGCCTTGATTGATGGTAAATGTTTTTACAATCCTGCGAAGAACTTGCCGGAGGAAGTCGCAAACGGGCATCTTGTTTTTGATATTGAATTTATGCCTCCGACTCCTGCTGAAAGAATTACATTTGAAAGCTTTATCAATATCCAATTGTTGAAAAGTCTTGGTACCACTTAAGGAGAAAACATGTCTAAAATCCAAATAAACAAATTAATTAACGCCAATATTTATATGAACGGGAACAACCTTTTGGGCCGAGCAGAAGAAATTCAGCTTCCGCAGATTAAACACAAGATGGCTGAACACAAAGCTCTTGGGATGGTTGGCTCTGCTGAGTTTTTTGCAGGAATTGATAAGCTAGAATGCAAAATCAAGTGGAACGCACTTTATCCTGATGTTCTCAGAACTTGTGCTAATCCTTTTGTTGCTGCTGCAATCCAAGTAAGAGCATCGCTTGAAACGTATAACGGAACCGGTAGAATCTCAGAAGTTCCGGCGACTGCATTTATCTCCGGAACTTTTAAAGAGTTTCCGCTCGGCACAATAAAGCCCGGCGACAACGCCGAATACGAAACAACAATGGCAGTAACTTACGCAAAATTAATCGTCGATGGTGCTGAAATCTTTGAAATAGATGTCCTAGAAAATATCTATAAAGTAGGCTCGGTAGATATCTTGTCAAAATACAAAAGTAATATAGGAGGATAGAATGAGTAATACAGAATTAATACTCCCATCAGGGAAAATCGTAGTGATTGAATCAGGCAAAGGGTTTCATCTTTTAAATGCACAAAGAAAAGCGAAAACATCAGAGGAAATTACGTTTGCTCTTATTGCAGAACTTGCTGAAGTTGACGGACAAAAAATAGTTTATGAGGATTTACTTGAGTTTGACTTGGAAGATGTTCTCGCACTTCAAGCAGAAATCTCGGGAAAGTTCAAATCGTTGGTGCCGACTGCGTCATCCACCTCGCCAAAACAACCGGCTGGCAATACAGCGAAATAAAAAATATGGCTCTTGATGAGCTTGCTTTTTGGGTGAAAGAGGCAATCAAGTACAAGCAAGTTGATTCTGAAGAATTGGAATAAAGATGTTAGACACAGCAATGAAAGTATCTTTGACTCTTATTGCCTTTGACAAAATGTCGAGGGTTATTAAAGATGCGGTCAATAAGTCTAATGAAGAGTTTACGAGGCTTCAAGATAAAATCAACAAAACTTCTCAGTCCCTGGATAAACTTGGAAAAAGTATGATGACGGTTGGTGCAGGAATGGCAGGAACGGGTTTTGCACTCGCTCATACTTTGGGTCTTACCGATGCAATTCCATTAACTCTTGAAATGGAACATCGAATCCGAGAACTCGGAAATGTCGGACAGCTTACCGACAAACAGCTTGCGAGTATGGACAAAAGACTCGGACAAATTTCTAAATATTCCAACCAACTCCGTCCTGATATTATTGAGGGGTTGAGTGTACTTGTAGCTTCAGGCGTTGATCCCACAAAAGCACTTGATTATATGAATGTCATCGGGAAAACTGCAACCGCAGAACAAGCGGCGATTGTTGATATTTCAAAGACAGCTTTTTCTCTTACAGATAACTTAAAGGTGCCTGTTAATGAATTAAATAAAACTATGGATATTCTTGCTCAATCAGGTAAAGAAGGTCGATTTGAATTAAAAGATATGGCTGGTGAATTCCCTGGGCTTACTGCAAGTGCGAGTATGCTCGGAATGAAAGGTGTTCCTGCTGTTGCACAATTAGGAGCTGCTCTTCAAGTTGCGATGAAAGGTGCAAAAGATGCACCCGAAGCTGCGAACAACTTGCAAAATTTCATGCAAAAAGTTACCGCACCTCAAACGATTCAAAATTTTAGTAAAAAATTCGGAATAGATTTAAAGTCAGAACTTTTAAAAGCTATCGCCCAAGGTAAAGACCCAATCTTGGAAATGATGAATATATTAAACAGGGCTACTAAAGGCGATGTTTTTAAAGTGTCTGAAATTTTTCAGGATATGCAGGTTTTGAATTTCATCAAACCGATGATGAAAAACCTCGATGAATACAAAAGAATTAAAGCATCAGCACTTGGTGCAAATGGCGTTATTGACAGCGATTTTAATAATATGATGACAACCACTCTTGAGCTATGGAAAAAATTAAAAATAAATATGATGGAAATTGTGCTTCCAAATCTCGCGGGTCCACTCAAAAAAGCGAACGAAATATTAGAGAAAATAAATGCAAATCCACTACTCCAAAAAGGAATTTTTAAAGCAATAATTGGCTTGACAGGAGGCGGAATTCTTTTAACTATCTTTGGTGCAGTTGTAACTCTTGTTGGGAAATTAACGAGCGGATATGGAACATTTTTAAATACTGCAAGAAAGCTAACTCCCGTTCTCGCTCAAAATGGAATGCAACTGTTAAAGATTCTAGGTTTAAATACAACTCTGCATAATCTTGGAACTTCATCAAGAATAAAAGCGGCAGGAAATACTTTTGGCTTTGACCTTTCAAACTTTTCTTTGAAAAACGGATTGATGGCTGATATTAAAAGAATTGATAATAATTTGAGAAATGGTTTAATTAAATCTTTCAAAGAAATTCCAACCAATATTTCAAAGTCAGCTCAGGCACTCAAAACTTGGAGCATAACTTCTGTAAAAGCTATTCCTTCAAATATTGTTGCAGGACTGACTGCTATGAAGTCAGAATTTTTGAGTATTCCAAGTAAAATACAAGGTGCAATTATGGCGTTTAGAGCTTTTTCTTTGACTCTATTAACTTCGCCAATTGGCTGGATTGCACTTGCAATCGGAGCGACTGCTTTTGTCATTTATAAATATTGGAAGCCTATTACAGGATTTTTCAGGGGCGTATTTACAGGCTTAAAATCTGGGCTTGCGCCTTTAAAGCCTGCTTTTGATTCATTGGCAAAAGCTTTATCGCCGATGCTAACACCCATAAAAGCTGTTTTTGATTGGTTTAAAAAACTTTTAAAACCTGTTGAAGACACAGGCGGAGCCGCTGAGAAAATGGGTGTAAGATTCGGCAAAGTCCTAGCTAAAATCATTTTGAAAGTCACGGACTTAGTCAAAAAAATGTTTCAGCTTGGTGCTAAAATCGCCGACTTTTTGTCTTTTGGAATGCTTTCTAAAACCGACCAGACTCAAAAAGCGATAGCTAAACACACTCAAATAATTCGCGACCACCTGCCACATTCGCCGGCTAAAATGGGACCGCTCAAAGATTTGCACAAAGTAAAAATTGCAGAAACTATTGCTGCCACAATCAAGCCGTTACCAATTTTAACTGCGATGAACAAGGCGTTGAGCCTCAGTTCCAAGGGCTTAAAAGGCAACGTCGCTCGAGGCAATTCAGGCGGAAGCTCAACAACAATAAATTACAGCCCTAATGTCTCAATTGATAACGCAAGCCCTACAGCTAAAGCAGATTTTGCACAAATGCTCAAAAAACATAAGGACGAAATTTTAAAAATTGTTAAAGCAGAAAACCAAAGACAAGTGAGGTTAGCGTACTAATATGTTTGCACAACTAGGAGAAATAAAATTTGATTTAATAACCTATTTTAACGGAATTAGCGAAACTAATTCCTACAATTTTGCTGAGCATCCTCGTATAAGTCAAAAACCACTGCTCCAATATTTGGGCGAAAACTTGCAAGAACAGGATATAAAATTAAATTTTCACACAAGTTTTTGCACCCCTGAAGTTGAGATTAAAAAGCTGAAAGACGTTGCCAAAAAAGGAATGCCACTTAAATTTATCAAAGGTAACGGTGAATACGTTGGGGTTTTTGTCATTTCTGAAATTTCATCAGTGACTGAACAAGCAAGTAAAGAGGGTTATTTAACCGCTGTTCAAATCGATTTAAAACTTCGAGAATTCACAGGCAAAATTCCTGACAGCAAAACTACCTCAAAATCTAATTCAAAAGGATTAAAAGTAAAATGACAGAATTTTACACATACATAACAAAGGACAAGGACAGATGGGACCTGATTTCATACAAATTTTACAATGATGCAACGCTTTACGAAAACATAATCAAAGCCAACCCAAATGTAGAAATCAAACCGGTGTTGAATGCCGGAATAAAATTAAAAATTCCAGTCATAGAAACCCCAAACGAAATTACTTCGGATTTACCACCATGGAGAACATAAATGCTAATCCCGACTTACAAATTAATATATGGCAGTAAAGATATAACCAAAGACGTATCTAAATACGTTACGAATATTGATTATACAGACTTTGAGCACGGTCAAAGCGATGAAATCAATATTACGTTTGAAGATTCAGAGCTACTTTGGCAGTCGGCTTGGATTCCTTGTAAAGGCGATGTTCTTGGTTTGTCTATTGGTTACAAGGGACAGAAACTTTTGAACTGCGGAAAATTTGAAATTGACGAACTTGAATATGAAACTCCACCTGATACAATAACCGTAAAAGCACTCGCTACAAGTATCAAAAAGGCACTTCGGCAGAAAAATGCCATTGCGTATGAAAATAAAACCCTAAAACAAGTTGCCGCAGAAATAGCTAAAAAGCACGGATTAAAACTCGTTGGCAGTATTGCTGATGTAAAAATTCAGCGTATAACTCAAAACCAACAAAAAGATTTAACGTTTTTGAAAAATCTCGCTGAAGAATATGGCTATATTTTTAAAATAACCGCAGACAGCCTTGTCTTCTACGAAACTGAGAAATTAAAATCAGCGAGTCCAACTAAAATATTTAACAAAAAAGATTTATCAAGAATAAATTTATCCGAAAAAACAAGCCAAAAATACAAAGCTGTTCAGGTAAGTTACCACAATCCTAAAACTGGAAAAACAGTCAAAACGATAGTGAAAAATCCTGGTGTTATAACTGGTGATACTCTGAAAATAAGTGCAAGATGCGAGAACAAACAGCAAGCCATTCTAAAAGCAAAAGCCGCAATTACAAAAGGCGACACAGGAATTGAAGGCTCAATCGAATTAATAGGTAATCAATATCTTGTCGCAGGAATAAATATCGAACTCAAGGGTATCGGACATTTTTCGGGCAAATACCATGTGACTCAAGCACGACATACGATTGATAAATCTGTCGGGTTTAAGACGGCTTTGGAGGTAAAATCGTGCTGAAGTTTGGAATAGTTACCAATATAAATCCAGCACTTGCCCAGGCTCGTGTCCAGTTTGCAGAAGACGACATTCTTTCGTATTGGCTTCCTATTCTGCAACAAAAAACCCTGAAGGACAAGTTTTACGCCATTCCCGACATCGGCGAACATGTCGCTTGCCTTATGGATGAAAACTCAGAAGAGGGCGTAATTTTAGGTGCAATTTATTCTTCAGCCGATACTCCGCCTGCGACTTCAAAAACTCAACTTATGATTAAGTTTGAAGATGAATCTTTTATTCAATTCAACAAAGAAACAGGGGTTTTAACTCTAAAAGCCAAAGGAATAGAGGTTCTTTCTGATATTAATCAAACCGGTAAACTTCAAAACTCCGCCGGCATAACTTCTGCCGCTGATATTTCAGACAAAACAAGCTCAATGCAAGCGATGAGGGATACATATAACCCTCACAATCACACAGGGAATATGGGTAATCCAACCTCCGCTCCGAATAAGGAGATGAGCTAATGACAAATTTGAACGAAATTAAATATGTCGATTGGCAGCCAAAGCTGAATGAAATTGGTGAAGTTGCACAAGGGATTGAGGATATAAATCAGTGCATTTATATTATTTTGACGACTCAAAAAGGGTCTGTGCCTCATCGTCCGACTTTTGGTTCCGACATTTTTAAATATATTGATTATCCAGTTCAAGAGGCAGTTCCAAATATTATCAGAGAAGTTATTGATGCAATTTCTGAATGGGAGACTCGGATTGAAATAAAAGAAATCGGCACAGAAATCGATGTGTCAATGGTAAAAATCAAAATCGAATGGACCCTCATCGACTCTGAAATAACGTCAGTTACGGAGGTGATTATATGACAACTCAATTACCTGAACCAAATTTTATCGATAGAGATCCAAATATAATAACAAAAGAATGGATTACACTTTATCAAGAAAAAACAGGCAAAACACTTCAAGATGCACAACTTGAAAGAATTTTAATCGATGTGGGTTCCTACCGTGAAACTTTGATTCGTATAAGAATCCAAGAAATAGCGAAGTCCAATCTCCTAAATTATGCAACTTTAGATGTTCTTAAACACCTTGGAGAACTAGTTGGAGTGACAATTTTAGAAGCGAAATACGCAAAAACCATCCTAGAATTTAAAATTGAAGAAGCTCAAGATTTTGATATCACAATCCCTGCTGGCACTCAAGTTGAAACCAATGACGGTCAATTCATTTTTCAGACAAATTCAAGTGTGATAATCAAAAAAAATACCTTATCTATTTTGGCAGATGGGATTTGTACCACTGCCGGTGTTTCGGTGAATGGATATGAAATAAACTCAATTACAACTCTTATAAACCCTTTAGGTTATGTCATTACAGTTAAAAATACGACCATAACCTCGGGTGGTCAAGATGAAGAAAACGCGGATAATTTCAGAGAAAGAATTCGTCAAGCACCGGAAAGTTTTTCAAATGCCGGAAGTAAAGGTGCGTACAAATTTCATACATTATCTGCTGATCAGAGCATAATTGATGTCGCTGTAATTTCACCATCAGCAGGAGTTGTTGAGATTTATCCGCTTGTTGATACTGGAACTCCAAGCGATGATTTAATCGCAACTGTTCAAAGCTATTTGTGTGCGGATAAAATTCGACCACTAACAGATAACGTTATTGTCAAAAAACCTGAAGCTGTAAATTTTGTGATAAAAGCCACGCTAACTTTGTATTCATATGCTGATTTAACAAGCGTTAAAACGGCAGTTAACTATGGTTTAAACAAGTATAAAACGAACCTTAAATCGTCTTTAAACAAAGATATCGTCCCAAATCAAATTATTACTATTTTAAATTCTATATATGGAGTTTATGACGTCGAGCTTATCAGTCCTGTATTTCAAAATATTAATGCAAGTCAGTGGGCTAATTTAGAAGATGTTGAAATAATATACGAGGGCGAAATCAATGAGTGAAATTACGCCATTAAACGATATATCTTCAAAAGTTTTTGATGAACTTTTTACAAGGTTTCAAGACCTCGACACTGACGTGTTGCTTGTTTATTTGATAGATAGTGTCAATGAATCCGCCCTTGTTCATCTTGCAGAACAATTTCACATAATGGGGAATGAAGGTTGGCTTCAGACTCGAAACGAAGCTGAAAAAAGAGACTTGATTAAACGTGCGATAGAAATCCATAGATACAAAGGGACAAAATACGCTCTGTACAAAATTTTTGATATGTTCGCGGTAGAGGGAAATATCCAAGAATGGTTTGAATTTGGCGGCGATCCTTTTACCTTCAAAATCGACCTTGATTTTATGTCAAAAAGTTTGGATATGGAATTGATTGATAAATTAGAAGATTTAATTAACGAGTACAAAAATGTCCGTTCGCATCTTTCAAGTTTGAAAATTTCTTTGTCTTCAGTCTCAGATTCTACAAAATGCAAATCCGCATCAATTTCGGGTGAAACAGTTACGGTTAATCCATATTTAACCTCTCTGACTTGGGATGAAAACAACTGGGATGAGAATTATTGGACAAAGGAATATAAGACAAAGGTCAACCTGCCCAAGCTTATTTGGGATGAGTGCAATTTTGATGAAACACTTTGGTGTTTTGGATAGGAGAATTATGCAATATTATACATTACTAACAAATAGCGGAAGAAACAAGCTAGTTGCCGCACACGCGAACAACACTCTTTTAGAGATGAAAGATTTTGCAATCGGGGATGGGGACGGCGAATATTATCAGCCCCAAGTTACCCAAGCAAGTTTGATAAATGAAACTTTCAGAAGTTCTATTTCTAAAATCTATATCGACCCTAATTATGCAAACAGATTGATTATTGAATGCTTAATCCCTGCGACTTCGGGTGGTTATTATATCAGAGAAGTCGGTATTTTTGACGGCAATAGAGAGCTTATTGCAGTAGGAGTCGTTCCCGAAAGTTACAAACCGACAGAAGATGAAGGTTCAACTCGTGATTTTTGTATCAGAGTAATTATTGAAGTTGATAATATTGAAAATGTAAATCTTATAATCGACTCAAATATTTCAATAGTTTCAAAAGATTACCTTGAAAATTTACACAACAAAGACGTAAATGCTCATTTTAGATTGATTGATGCTGATAAAACAGACGGACATCATGCTGGAAACGATGAAAATAATTTAGCAGTCGCAAATGGTCAAGTTTGCAATTCGTTAAACGCAGATTTATTAGATGGCCACCACGCAGGAAATCAGGCACATAATGTTCTTGTTCTTGATGAATCAGGGATTGTTCCGGAGGAAAACTTAAAACCATATGCGAATAAAGAGCATACCCATGATTTAACCCAAATATTAACGAGCGAAAAAATTCACAGTTTTGATAATATGCACATCCAATCGGGGCTTAATGAGGGTACAACAACTTATGTTTATCCGCCTATCGGTTTTACTATGAACGATTTACTGGCATTCATTCCCTCGATAAGAACTATTTATTTTTCAGGGGTCGTTAACGGAGACGATTCCCTTTATTGCTACTGGACGAAAGACGAAACCAAAGTGACAATTATTTGTTACAACAGCGAACAACGCTACACTCCAACCGTTAACTGGCTTGCCATTTGGAGAAAAAATATACCTACAGGAAATTAAGGAGAATAAAATATGACAACTATTGACGAATTAATACAATTTAACTCTGGCGAAAAAGCGATGTCAGCACAAGTTAATCAGAATTTTGAGAAGTTAAGAACATCAAATAACGAACACGAAGAAAAAATTGAGACTATTCAGAGTACGATTGAAACCCATCTTGATAAATCAGGCGGGGTTTTGACAGGTGCATTGCAATTAAATAAACCTGTTGAAATCAGCTGCGAAAGTGAAATCTTAACTCTGAATAATGATACAAACTATTTTGTAGTAAACGGCACAACTTCAATTTCACAAATTGTAGGATTTGAAAGCGGCATCGTGATTCTCGAATTTTCCCAATCGAGAATATTGAGAAATGGTATTAATCTGGTTTTACAAAACAATGTCGATAAACTCTGCTTTGCAGGGGATGTTGGGATTTATTATTTTAACGGAGAAACCGTCAAAGAAATAAATTATTTTACTAAAAAAGAAGAGCATACAAATTCGTTTTTGTCCCAGTGTATTTTGGATTGCCCAAAGAATGATAACGGCAGAGCTGATTTTATTAAAAAAATAGAATTTACAAGCGGTATAATTCCTGCCATGACAGTTAATCCTTCGGAGGTCTGCTATATTACTGGGAGTTCTGCTTATAGTGCCTCCTATCTGCCTCAAAGTGCCTTTAGAGGAACAAATGTTGATGCCCTCGGTTGGCTAACAACAAGTGGTGTCCCAACAGGATGGCTAAAAGCTCAATTTTTAGCTAAGACTCCAAAAGTTGTTGGATTTTCTATAACGGCGAGAAATGCGACCGATGCTCTAGCAACTTCGCCTCGGGATTTTAAAATTGAAGGTAGCAACGATGACACAAACTGGGAATTACTTGGTGATTATGTCAATGTTTGCGACTGGTGTCAAAATGAAATGAGGTACTTTGCCCTCAATTACTCTGCAAAATTCAAGTATTACAGAATAAACATTACGGCAATTAGTGGCGGTACCTATGTTGCAATTGGGATGCTTCAATTTTATGAAGCTCAAAATGATTATGCCCCAATGACGGCAAAAATCGAATTGTCAGTTGCAAAACCTTTGCTGCTGAACAACGGAAAAGGTATGAGCTTAAAAGGGAAAACAAACGAGATGCGTGCCATTGCCGACTCATTTATGCTAGAGAATTTATTAAATAATGCAATGATGTACATAGGAATGGAAAAACAAGTCAATGGGGCAATTAAGCCTGTTGTGACCACCGCACAACCTGTTTATTCGAGCAAGAAGCAAAAACATTCGGCAAGAAATTCTGTGCCGTCAATGATTTCAAATACTACTAGTATTGAATTTAAACATAATCACCTATGCTCTGCCAGCACATGCTATGGTGGTTATCCTGCTTGCAATGCCTTTGATAGTAACTTGGCTTCGAAATGGCTGGCACTTGTGGTTGGAAATAATCAATGGCTACAGTTTGACTTCCCAACTTTTAGGAAAATGGCACGCTTTGGAATTACGGCTTCGATTGATGGACCTACAGGTTGCATCAAAAATGGATTTATTAAAGGATTTGACGGTACTGAATGGATAATCCTTGCAAAAGTTACAAATCAAACCGGATGGCTTGCCAATCAAGTTCGATATTTTGATGCAGATGTAATCGCAAGCTGTTCCAAATTCCAACTTGAAATAACTGAAATAGAAAACCCCGGGCTTAACGCTCAAGTCGCTAGATTTGAAATGTTTGAATTGGCTTATTGTTTTGTTATACCTGAAAACAAGTTCTATTTATACAATTCAGTAAGCAAGCAATATGACGAAAAAGAAATTAATTTCATAGGCCGAATTAAAACTGAACACAATTTTGTAAAAGAGGTTCAATGCTATGCTCCAGAGAGTAAATATATTAGTGACGAAATATTATTAGGGATAAATTCAACCTATGTTTTTTCTCATAATATTGGACACGATTACAAAAACTTAAAAATGAATGCTTGGATAAAAGATAATGCAAACGGATTCATTATGCCGTGGTGTGTTCATTCAGTTATAGATTACAGCTTTGAGGTCAGTAACTATGGCTTTTATGTCGATGACTGCTTGTTTTACGTCAGAACGCCCGGAAACTTGATGCAATACAAAGATTATAACGGCGTAAATCGAACAATAACAAGCAATGCCTCACTAGTGTTGCAAATTGAAAGGAGCTTTTAATGGAATCAGTTATTAGAAATGGTGAATATATTTTTGTAGAAGAAGTTTTACTGAACGATACAATAGTTCCCATTCGCCCACATGAAAACGCTATTTATATTAACGGAGAATGGGTTTTGGATATCGGCGAACTTTTAGGCAAAATGAACTCCGTTGAATCTTTGTACTTTCTGAAATCAACCGACTGGAAAGTACTTAGGCATCAAGACCAACTCACTCTTAATGTTGAAACAAAGCTTTCGCAGGAAGAATACTTAGAATTATTACAGCAGAGAGAAAATGCTAGAAACGAGGTAAAAGATTATGCCACTAACTAAAATTTGTTTACACTGGAGTGCAGGAGCACCTTACCCTTGCGCCACAGACTCAAAAGCCTATCATTTTTTAATCGATAGAGATGGAAAAACGTACAAAGGATTATTCAGGCCAGAGGATAATCTAATTTGCAAACCAAAAAAATATGCAATGCACTGTGGCGGTGGAAATACTGGTTGCTTAGGTATTTCTGCACTTGGAATGGCAGGGTTTAATTTGAAGGACAAAAAAACAAACTATCCGCTTACAAAAACTCAAGTCGAAGCTTTTTGTAAACTAGCTGCCGAACTTTGTATTAAATACGGAATTAAAGTTTCACCCGAGACTGTCTTTACGCACCATGAATTCGGACTTGAACATCCGAAAACATCAAGCTTTGGAAAAATCGATTTTACTTATCTTACGTTTTTGCCAAATTTAGAAAAAGCAAAAATTGGCGATTTTTTAAGAAATAAAATTAGTTGGTACATTATACAAATTAAAAAAGGAGAATAAAATGTTAGGAATCCAAGCAACTGTTCAGGCATTGTTAGATTGTTTGTCGCAATTTTTTAGTTATAAAAAGGTTAAAACCGAGAATCAGGATGATACAGAAATTATTGATGATAAAAAAGGATTAAAAAAATCTGCGAATATCGCAGAGCGAATTATTCAAATTGCCCTCAAATATCAGAATGAAATGTCAAAATTTGACCGCTATAAATTAAATTCATTGGTTAAACGATTCAATAAAACGGATTAATTTTTTTGTTGTGTCTGAATGATACGGAATGATTGAGACTTCCCCCAAGACGCTTGATGTTTGAGAAAGAAGAGCTAAATTGGGAGTATGGATAAACCACAAAGGAGCTAAAGCAATGACAGACAAAGATTACACAATGTACGGAACTAAAATTTACAACAATGAAAAACAAGAATTCGGGTTGCTAATATCAACCTGGGTTAATGTTTATGCCGACGGCAAGGTGGACTTCGCCACCTGCGTTGATTCAAAGGGCAACAAATATAACACAGCGATGGATAATATAACCCCTATTGAAGGATAAAAAAAGAGGTTGTGGGCACAATTTGCCCCCATCCTAAACCATTGTAAATACTCAGTTTAAGGAGAACGCCATGTCAAAAAAAACAAAAGAAATAATAATCGAAAAAATCACTTATAAGGGATCTCAATCCATAAGTTTTAGAGAAATTTATAAATTGGATGAAAAACGAATAAAGCTAGAAATCAAATCGGATTCATATGACCAACAATGTTATGCTAGAGCATATATATTGAAAGACGAAAAATGGGAACTGCTTTACTCAATCCCTTACTCCGAAATGAACACTCAAAAAGGGCTCTGCTACCATGTAACTTACAGAAGTAACGCAAGTGCTGCAGAGGGAGAATTCAAAGTTGATATTCAAAGATTGAAAAAACATATTGAAGAAATTTTGTTTTAAAACCTTGCCGTTTTAAGGATGTGGGGTAATCGCAATTATTGTGATTACCTTTTTGTCAGGTCCATAATGCCAAAATATTCTGTACGCAGCAGATGTTTTGTTTTCTGCGTATGCTTCGTAAATTTTAATCCCATATTGTCTCGATAAGGATGTATATTCGTGAGTATTTAAGCTTTGATGCTTAGGGTCAGTTTCCAAGTAACCTAAAGCTTTATTAACCGCCTTAAGCCTTTTTGCAAGCCCTTTGTCCTGCTCCAGTTTGTCCAAATCCTCATCTGCTCGCTCTGTAAAAATCAATTCAAAATTGTTATCTCTTGGCATTATTCACCGTCAACATACTTTGCAAAGCTACCTCGTTTTTTAACCTTGCCTGCAGCAGATTGTTGCAACCCAACTTTTACAGCTTCAAGAGCTTCTTTATTTTTATATAGCCAAGCCTCGCTTGCAGGGATTGCGACTTCAGGTCTCAATATAATGCAACCGTCCGCATCCTCAATAACTTGATAGCGGATGATATCTTTTGCAATTTTTCCAAGCTGTATTCTGCCTTTTGCATCAGGTTTTAAATATTTTTCTTGAGTAGCCATTTTAAAACTCCTTATTTTTTTACTTTCATTATAACGGCTTCGCTGTTGTAAAAGCTCGCTCGGAAGAAAAAATAAATTTTATCTTCACTCGCTCACTTCATTATAACACATGGTGGGAAAAACTTCAAGTGGGCTAACTACATAATTCCCACTTATCTCACCAAAGCTTCTTTTGTAACAAAATTGCTTTAATCAAAAAGCATGGTTAACATGAAACATGATTTATCTTACAACTACCGAGCTCTTCGTCCGAGGAGCTCTATTTATTTGGCAAAAAAAGCCCTCATAATTGAGGGCGGGTATGTGGTCTGGAGTATTAGGGGTTAGGATTGGTTGGTTTAAATTTATTATTCGATTTTAAAAGTTTTTTTACATATTGGACACTTACATCGCAATCAACCGCAAGTCTTAAAACGGATTTTGTCGAGCCGTCATAATGTTTTAGGATATAATTAGCTTTCGCTTTTCTAAAGGGATTGGTAGGGATTTGGATTATCAATCCCGTTGCCTCCTCAATAATATTTTTAACAACATCGATTCCACATCTCTCTGCTAAAAGTTGCAGTTCGTATGTAGGCAATGTTTCTATATTAAATTCACTAAGCCAAAGTTCTTTATTTTCCATAAATTTCCTCTTTTTATGAGCTCGTCAGTTAAGGCATTACCTTAAGACAAGAGGCTTGACAGATAGCCTCTTGTTTCGCTCTAAACTTTTGCCAAAGTTTCAGTGAAAATTCCTTGAAGGTTGCGTTTAATTTTCCATAAAATTTCAATCTTACCTTCGATAACTTTGCACTTAACCTTTCGTTCCGTTCTACAATGCCAGTCATTGGACTCCAGTTCCACATCGGCATACTCGATTTTTGCATTTTTCAGCTCATTTTCAAGTTCGTCAATTTCCATTTTGATTACTTCTAGAAGTTTTGATTGCTCGTTCATTTTTCTCTCCTTTTATTGTCCTTTACTACGCGTTTAAAACGCCTTTAAATCCTTGTTAAATTTTTGAATTTTGATTTTACCGATAACGTGAATAATTTTCGTCGCGGTTAATTTATCAATAAACCGGATGTCGCTAATTTTAAAATGATTTTGAA
>CAISJE010000099.1 GCA_903885635.1 uncultured bacterium | reverse complement strand
TTACCACTTCTGCCAATGTCATCGCTTTTTGTGCTAAAATCCTAAAATTTACTTGACTTAAGGCTGTGTTTGTGCTATAATTTGCTTGTCTGCTTGTCTGCTTGTCTGCTTGTCTGCTTGTCTGCTTGTCTGCTTGTCATGACCATACCTAATAAATCCTTTTCATTACTACCTTAAATTGATTATACCATGTAAATTATTATTAGGCAATAGATGGGGCGCGGGTATGCAGGGCGCGTCCATATAAAATGAACAAACCCGTTCCTATGTATGAATTTTGAGATTTTCGAATATTAAAAGTATCGATTTTACTGTTTTTGACCTTTTTCTTAAATTTTAGCATGCCAAGTAATTATTTTGAATTTTGAAGCATATTCAATGCAGTGTATTTCATCAAGTGGAAAAAGCTTGTTACGTTCAACTCTTGGGTCATCAAGATTTGAGAAATAATCTAAAAATGTTTGCAGTTTATTTTTTTCTTTTAATTTTCTTGGCATTTTTTAATTCTCCACTTTAATGTCTCTATTAAAAAATACCTCATTTTTATCCGTTTGGAATGCTTGATTTAATTGATTTTTACTTGGTTATATGTTTTTGCCCTGCTCCCTAAAACAACCCCCCTTTATTTTACAGAAAAAGTGTGCTATTTTTATGTAAAAGTAAAGGAATGAAATATGAAAAAAACTGCTAAAAAACAGATACTTTCAAGGATTTATGGAAGAGGTAGGGGGTGGGCCTTTACCCCGAATGATTTTATTCAAGATTTTAAGCGTTGGGAAATAGATAATTCCTTAGAAGATTTAAGCAAGACTTCTGCTTCCTATTCACTATTTACTCGTAATTCACAACCCACATCACAATGACATAATTTTACATAGTTACGGTATCATCGAACATCAAGAATATTTTTTGTTAACTCTAATAATTCATTACAACTGTTTATAATATTATCCAGATATTCGATTTGTTTATCTCTTGCAAGTTCAATTTCAGATAATGTCTTGGAATTCTTAATTATACTCTCTACCGGTTCTTGAATACTTCTTTTAACTTTCGCAATTATTCTACTTTTCGCTTGTAAAGCTTCTTGTGTCTTTAGGTATAATTCGGCATGATATAAGGCAATACCGGCTTGGGAACATATACTTCGGATTCTTTTAATATCATCATCAGTCAGTTCGCAAGTTTTAGAGGTAAATGCAACACAAAAATACCCCATCATTGTGCCTTCATACAAAACAGGGAAGCTATAGCTTGATTTAATTTTTGTTTCGGAATGGAACGAAATAAATTCTGGAGTTTGCGGGTGTTTTTCAATATATTCTTTCCAATTAGGAATAATTCGCTCTCTTTTTTCCATTAGCAACTGCATATGTTCTGCCATAATTGAGTTGGATAAATCGTAATTCACAAAACTTTTTTCTTTAGAACTGGATAAATATTCTGATTTTTCTTCTACCGGAAGATATTTATTAAGATTTGAATTATATTCAGAAAAATATACCCTATCTGCGTTAAAATACTTGCCGATATTTTTTACAAAAAGATGTTTAATTATATTTTTGTCTAATGTATTTCTCATTATTTCAATAATATTTTGGCTGATTCGCTCTCTTTCAGCCTGCAACTGAATTTTTTCGTACAATTTTGCTTGATGAAGAGCTATTGCAATTTGATTTGTAATAAGATTTAAGAATTTGATTTCATCCTCACCTACATCACGTTGCTTGTCAACGTAGTGTAGAACAAGATCGCCTAAAAATTCATTTTTATAAGATATTGGAAATACCAGTGCCGAGTAAGCTTTGTACTTCTCAATAGCGGCTTTTTCTGCCACAAGTTGTTCATCATCTATATCAAAACTTTCATCATCAATTAAAAATCTGTTTTCATTAATAATTAAACGTTTCCCTTTTTTTAATTCAACGGCAAAATGTGGGATATGCTCATTTAAATCCACGCCTTTGTAACTAATAACCTCACTTGAGGATAAATATTCTTCATCTACAATCAAAAAATTGTCGAGTTTTTGATTATATTCCATGATAAAACACCTATCTGCGTTTAATGCTTTTCCGATATTGTTGACAATTCTTTTCTTTGTTTCATTCACATCCAGCGAATTTCTGATGGCTTCAGCCACATTTCTTAATAACATTTCTCTTTTAGCTTGTTCTTCGGTTGCTTTAAACAGTCCTGCCTGATAAATAGCTATTGAAACCTGATTGGCCATAATAGTTAATAAATTAATCTCATCAGCATCTATAAAATGGCCTCTCGTATAATGGACAGCTAATGTGCCGAGTAGAGCATCTGAATAAAATAGAGGGATTGTAAAAGCTGAATTTATCCCAAATTTTTCAATTGCATTTCCTTCAGTCTCAAAATATTTTCTTTCATTATTGATAAATATCTTTTTATCATTAATAAGCAGAATTTGTCCGCGTTGAAACGCCTGCACAAAATTAGGAACTTCTATATTTGAGTCAAATCCTTTATAGCTGATTGTATCTTTAGACGATATATATTCATCTTTGACTATTAAAAATCTTTCTTTTTCCTTGTTGTAATCGACAATAAAGCATCTATCAGCGTCTAAAGTTTTACCAATAATATCAACAATTATGTGCTTCATTTTCTCTATATCAATCGTACTTCTAATTGTTTCTGTTACTCTTCTTATTAAGGCTTCTCTTTGAGCCTGTTGTTTTACGGTTGAGTACAACTCTGCTTGATAAAGTGCCGTTCCTGCCTGTTTTGTTATAATTCGTAAAAAATCAAAATCTTTATGAGTTAAAAGTTTTTTTTCCTTTATAAAATGGATTACCAATGTTCCTATAATTTGGTCTCTATATTTAACGATTATTCCATAATCTGATTTTACATCACCAACGCGTAAAGTTTTTACCGATTTATATCCCAAAAGACTTTTTCTTGATAACGTTTTTTCTAAATCTTTAATAATAATATTTTTTTTGTTTTTTAATTTTGCACAAAATTCTGGAAATTCTTCTTCCGGATTGATACCTATAAGACTTTTTATAGTGGGTGATTTTAATTTTTCCAATCGAAAAGGTAAAAAAAGCTTGTTATTTTTATCAAAATCAATAAAAAAACACCTATCGGCGTCAAAATAATCGCCTGTGATCTGTGTAAAATATTTTTTTATTTCTTCTGCATTAAGTGTGCTACGTATTTTTGCAATTATTTTATTTGAAACTTCTTCTCTTTTATTCTTATCGATTAATTCATAGTTTTTATGTGCTATTTCAGAAATCGAGTTGGCAACGAGAAATAATAAATCTACCGCTTCTTGGATTTTTTTTCGAGGAAAAACTTTTATTTTTTTCGCATCTTCCAAATATTTTTCTTCATCTGTATCTAATTCTTTCGCCATGTTTCTAAAGAATTTTTCACTTGGACTTTTATTAATAAAAACCTGCCCTCCCATAATTGATGCAATATTTACCCCATTAACCAGAATAGGGATGCTAAAACCGGCCAATCCCATAGGGCAGTTAAAAACTACAGGTTTGGCATTTTTGGCTGCAATTGCTCCCCATTTCTTAATACAGTTATTACATCTGCTTAATCCGATGATATTCTCTCTGGCATATTTAAGGCAAAAATAACTGAAATTACTTGGCTTTGTGATTGGACCATCTGTATCTATCATAAAACACCCAACGTCAATTGTTTTTGCAAATTTATCTTGTAATTTTTGCAAAAATTTTATGTCTACTAAGTCCAGTAAAGTTATTTTTTGTAGTGCATCAGGCATTTTTATTATTTCCTACGCTTATATAACGGCAGTTTAAAGCATTTTTATAAATAATCAAAAGCCCTATTCGGCTATATTAAAGTATGAAATAAATTGTGTACAATATCATATTTTTGATATACTAAAAAATGAAGATGATAATTGATACAAAACCTTTAAACAAATCCTCAAAGAGAATTTTAACAGTCGGAGCAATTGTGGCAACCGGCGTTATTCCTGCTGTATATATGACAAGACTGCATATTGATATGTTTAAAAAAGATGATAAGCAAAATCGGGCAATAATGAGAAACAAAATGCTGGGCTTTTTTTCTGGGGTGGGTTTATCTGTATTACTAATCCATAAACGAATAAAACCGTCGCAAAACAATTTACTTATTCAATCGGGTAAACTTTTGTTAGCTGCCATTGCTCCGTTTGCAGGACTTGAGCTTGCAAAAAGAATCAGCAAAAATCTATATCCCGACAAATTTTAAAAAATAATTGAAATAATTGTAATAATTGTAAATTTTTGTTAATTTTTTTCAAAAAAACGGCAAGCGAATAGCAAAGTTTTTTTTCACAGGTTTTTCAGCACATGTCGATAATAACAACAAAATATAGGAGAACTAAAAATGCAGGTAAATGGTATTGGTATTTATAACCAACAAACAAAAAAATCAGAAATGGGTGCAAAGAAACAAACGTTCGGTATGGCTTTTGAGTAACAGGTCAGCAGGAAAAAATTTCATGCAAATGGAGCATGAAAAATTGACATGAAGTGTTAAATTAATTGAATGATAGATGAAAGATGTAAAGACTGTTCATTATTCTTGGAATTTCAAGAATTAAAGAAAATGTTCT
>CAISJE010000098.1 GCA_903885635.1 uncultured bacterium | reverse complement strand
TTAAACGCCATATCTATATTCATCTCATCCTCCATAAAATTAAACAATACATCTGTATTCTTTAATTTTAAAAGAAATAAGCTTGATTATCATACTTTAGATAGGTTATTTTTATTCTATTTCGCAATATGTCTATTATATTAATGTGCTCATCGCCCAAGGCTTTTCGCATTTTTTTATAGCCGATTCCGTCCCATTTGTCAAACCAACCGCCTTGCATTTCCGCAATAAAAATCGGTGCATCCTCCTTGAAGCTGCGGACGTTATCCTCAACATTATCAATCATATCGAAGCAAAAATGGTCTTGTTTCCAGTTTTGGTTAGGGTTTATGTACGGATAAATGTCGCAAGCGTAAATGTCGACTAAATCCGCCCAAAGCCCAGCGTTATAAGCGTCATTATGAAAAATCGGACACGTAATGCCACGTTCTCTAGCCATCTGATAAAGTTCGCGCATATAGCCTTCGTCCATTTCGTCCGTTGCGTATTCGTTTTCAATCTGGAATGCGATTATGTTATCAAAACTGTTTATAATCGGGATAATTTGGTCGTACCATTCACTTACAAATTCCATATATTCGGGCGAATAATGGTATTCAGACCCAATTTTGTTTCTTGGGATAACGTTTTTGTTCTTCAAAAGCCAAAACGGCAGCCCGCCTGCGTTGACTTCCGCGTTAATAAACGGTCCGGGGCGGGCGATTACGTATAAACCTATTTCTTTTGCGGCTTCAAGAATTTTTCTGACGTCTTTAATATCGGAAAAATCATATTCGCCTTGCGCTTTGCTATGATAATTCGCATTGAAATAAATATCTACAGTGTTGTAACCTGCGGCTTTGAGTTTCATAAACCTGTCGTTCGCCAATTGCGCACCTGGTGTTCTGAAATAATGAAACGCCCCGCTTCTTATAAACACTCTTTTACCGTCAATTATTAATGAATTTTTATCGAAAGTTACCTGCATTAATCTATTTTGCAATATTTTTCCAATTTTGGCAAATTTAGTTACAAAATAGAAACAAAAAAGATTTTATTTTACTTTTTGCCAAACAGTTGCAAATTGTTGTTTCTCGGTAAACCAATCTACATCAAGTACCACATTGGAATATTCTAATGGTTTGAATCTTCCGTCTTTCTCAAGTGCAATTTGTATAGGTGATTTCCGACAAATTTTTATTTCCCCTACTCTTCTAAGTTCTTTACCACATTGAAATTTTTCAAAAATTGGTTCTAATGTTGTTAAAAACTTCCTAAAAATAGATTGATTTGCCTGATAAGCAGGCAAGTCTCTTAACTTCATTATATTTTGTGGGTCAGTAAATTCATCTGCGAGTATAAAGTGTTCTTTAGGATGATCTCCTAGTATAAAGGCTCCATTTGGGGCAAGTTTTTCGTACACTTTGTTAATGCTGTTATTTGCAATTATTTGCCTGTTTATATTTTGGGGTATTAAAACGGTTTCGCCTCTAATTATAGGGGTGATGTGACTATCAAGAACGTGATAAAAAGCATTCCTAAATAAAACTGCACATACCGGTTCATTATTTGTATTAAATTGGTCAATATCTTTTATATCTCCTTGGAAAAATTGAATTTTGTCTCTTGATTCATCTTTAACTTTGAAAAATTCCTCTTGAAAGCCAAGTAAATTAGACTTATTGGTATAATTTGGAGAATTATTAATGACAAAGTCTGGTTTTGTTGTTGGTTGAAAAAAATTAAGAAAAAGTCTTTTAAGTTCGGTGTAAGGCTCTGATAAAGAATGGTTCGATTTTATCAGAAAAGAATCAGGAAAACCTGTAAAAATAGTATAAACTCCATTTTTGGCGAGCTCAATCGGGTCTTTACTGACATCAAACCCCAAAAATCTGTATTTATCTGGATTTTCAATAAGAGAAACTAGAGATAAAAGCTCTTCGCCATTGGAACATGCCCCACCTAGAACCACTCCGCCATTTGGGAAGAACTTTTGCAATATTTGTTTTGTTCTGTTTAAGGCTCCTACATCGCGATAAAAAAAACTATCTATAGGCTTTAGTGTATTACCCCCTACGATTCTAGACAGGCTTTTAAAAGCAATAGGTTGGGAAAAATTTGTTTGCCTTTGACTTTGATATTGAGGGGTAGGTATTTGAATAGGATTATTTTTGATTATCATATGAGTCCTTAAAAAAACATTGATATTGTTATAATGCCAATCAAAAAAAATATTGCTATATTTTCTTTGGAATGTAAAATATATTTACATTTTGGGCTGGATATATGATTCATTTTAAAAATATCTTGTTCTTGATATAATTAAGCAAGAACATTGAAACTATTTCAAGGGGGCGAATGAAATTTAGTTTAGAAGAAATTTTAGAGGCGACAAGCGCCAAAATATTAAAAAATGAAGGAGTTGAGGATTTAACATTCACTTTTTCAACCGATACCCGCACGATTAAAGAGGGTGAGATATATTTACCGCTCAAAGGTGAAAATTTTGATGGGGAAAAGTTTATTGATAAGGCGCTTGAATCTGGGGCTGTCGGGTTTTTCATAACACAAAATTACCCCCAAAAGCCAACCTTTCAAACCAAGCTTATTTTACAAGTTGAAAATACCCTCACCGCCTATCTTCAATTGGCTAATTTTTACAGAAAAAAAATAAATCCGATTACCGTTGCAATTACTGGAAGTAGCGGGAAAACCACCACAAAAGAGATGGCTTTTTGTGTTGCAGGCGAAAAATTTAAAACTCATAAATCTGAACTTAATTTCAATAATGAAATAGGACTTTGTAAAACCATTTTATCAATGCCCGAGGGCACTGAAGTTTTAATTTTAGAGATGGGCATGAGAGGTTTGGGCGAAATTGAATTGCTTTCTAAATACTCAGAGCCCGATATTGCAATAATCGCAAACGTAGGAACTGCACATATAGGACGTTTGGGTTCAAAAGAAAATATCGCGAAAGCTAAATGTGAAATCGTTAAATACATGAAAGAAAACGGAACATTAATTGCGCATGAGGATGAATTAATAAAAAAGGAAAAAGGAAAAAGGGAAAAGGAAGAAATAATCTATTTTTCCTTAGATAAAGTAAATATTTTAAACCGTTCAATCGGTTATTCAAAGTTTGAGTACAAAAACCACGAATATGAGCTTAATATCGAGGGCGATTACAATATCCAAAACTCGCTTGCCGTAATTGAAATGGGCTTAAAGCTTGGCATGAGTGAAAATGATATTGCATCAGGGTTAAGAAAATATTCGCCCATTGAAAAACGTTGGGAAGTCCAGGAAATACAAGGTTTTAAGATAATCAACGACAGTTATAATGCAAACCCTGACTCCATGCAGGCGGCGATTAAAACCGTTCTTGATGTTTATACTTCACCGTTATTATTGGTTTTGGGAGACATGGGAGAGCTTGGAAAAAACGAGGTTGATTATCACAAACAAATCGGCGAATTTTTGGTCAAAAATATTAAACAAAATGTTAATGTGATTACCGTCGGAAAGCTCGCGAATAAAATAACCGAAGTACTTAATAAAAACGGGGGTTTTTCAAAAAATTTCGAAAATAATTTGCAAACATCACGTTACATTCTTGATAATGTAAAAATTGGTACTACAATAATTCTAAAAGCTTCTCGCTCGATGAAGTTTGAAGAAATAATTGAACGAGTGAACGAGTGAACGGTGAACAGGGAAAAGTAAGCGAGATGTGCAAAACTGTTCGACTTTTCGACTTTTCGACTTTTCAACTATTCAACCAACAGCGAGTGCAATAAAGCTAGTAAGCCGGTATAATCAAAGAGTTAGTAGTTAAAATTGAAATAAGTAAAGGCGCGTAAACGGAATGTTTCGTGTTATGGTGAAAAAATGATAATGATAACAGTCGCATTTTTGTTAGGACTAATTTTATGTTTGTTGCTCGGCGTACCTTACGTCGATTTGGTGAGGAAACGTCTTTTTAACCAATATATAAAGGATGTGGTGCCCGAAGGGCACCTGCAAAAAAGTGGAACCCCAACAACGGGTGGAGTTTTTATTGTCGGAGCAATTATTATATCGTCTATTATTACGCTGATGTTGGCGCAAAAGCTTAATACTACTGCGTTTATAATATTAATTACCCTTTTTTTCTATACGCTTGCGGGGTTTCAGGACGATTTTTTAAAAATTAAAGGCAAAGCCAACAAAGGACTTTCTGCCAAGGGTAAATTTTTAAGACAGGTTGCAATAGCGCTGTTGCCTGCTTTATTTGTTACATTGGGTCATTATACAAGTGTTACAATTGGTTATAATTCTTATGAACTTGGATGGTTTTATCCGATTTTGGCGGTATTCATTATTACAGGGGCGTCAAACGCTTATAATCTTACGGACGGATTAGATGGATTAGCTGCTTCGACGGGGATTCCAACTTTTTTAGGTTGTACAATAATTGCCGAATTGCTAGGCGCACACGAAATTGCAATAATATCAGCAACTGTTGCAGGTGCATTGTTAGGGTTTTTAAAATATAATAAATCTAAAGCTCAAATCTTCATGGGTGATACAGGCTCTTTGGCAATAGGAAGTTTGCTTGGGACGCTTGCTGTAATCGGTAAATTTGAATTTGCCCTGATAGTTCTTGCGGGGATTTTCGTAATTGAGACCATGTCTGTTATTATTCAGGTTATAAGTTTTAAAACGACGGGGAAAAGAGTTTTTAAGATGTCGCCAATTCATCACCATTTTGAATTGGAAGGCTGGAGCGAAAATCAAATAGTGGTAAGATTTGCCTTACTTTCATTATTTTTTTCAGCCATAGCGTTACTTTCATTCTTGGCTCTTTATTACGGTTGGGTATAGTTTAAATAATTAATTAAAAGGAAGGTAATTCAGTGGGCGTTTCATGGTTTGGGAGAAAGGTATTAATTCTTGGTTTATCAAAGAGTGGCATTTCTGCGACAAAATATCTTAACAGACATGGCGCGGAGGTTTTTGTCACGGAGCTTAGAGAAGAAAAAGACGGAGATAGAGCAAGCATTCAAGAATTAAACTCGCTTGGGGTAAAAGTCGAAATGGGCGGTCATTCAGAGGAGTTTATTAAAGATTCTTATATCGCAATCACAAGTCCGGGGATTCCTCCACACAGCAAAATTTTTGAAAAATTGAAAGAAGAAAATATTCCCGTAATTTCAGAAGTCGAACTCGCTTATCAAGAGAGCCGAAAACCTTTTATTGCTATCACCGGAACAAACGGAAAAACCACCACTACTGCTCTCACCGCGCATATCTTAAGTGCAGAATATAAAGCCCCAGCTTGTGGAAATATAGGCAATCCGCCTTGTGATTTTTTGGACGAAGAAATTGACTATTTTATATGCGAAATGAGTTCTTATCAGATTGCGACAAGTAATTCCTTTCAGGCTCAAATAGCTTGCTGGCTTAATTTTACTCCTGATCATCTTGACTGGCATGGCGGATTAGAAAATTACTTTGAAGCTAAAGCAAAATTGTTTAAAGCTCCGCAAAATCCGGCATTTGCAATATTTAACGGTGCGGATGAAAAGCTTTTGGAATTTTCTAAGACTTGCTTGAGCGAAGTTTTTCTTTTTGCAAAAGAGGTTGAAGATAACTGTTGCTATGTGAAAAATGAGGCAGGCAGTAATGCAATTTATTTTAAACGCAATAAAAAAGAAGAACAGATTATTGATTTAAAAGATTGTCCGCTTGTTGGTGAACACAATTATCAAAATATAATGTGTGCAGTGATAATAGCCAAACTAGTGGGATTAGAAAACGAAAAAATTAAATCGGCGATACAAACTTTCAAATCGCCTGAGCACAGATTAGAATATGTCAAAAAATACCAAGGTATTGCATTTTATAACGATTCAAAAGCCACCAACCCAGAGGCTGCGATAGTTGCGATAAAATCGTTTAATAATGATAATACGGTTTTGATTGCGGGCGGTCGTGACAAGAACACTGATTTGACGGAGTTTTGTCAGGAGATTAAAAATCATATTAAAACAGTTATTTTAATCGGCGAGGCTGCGCAACGTTTTGAAAAAAACTTGAAGAAAAACGGTTTTGATAATATACTTTTCGAAGAAACACTTGAACGTGCGATTGATAAATCTATAGAACTAAATCCGCAGGTTGTGCTTTTATCGCCTGCTTGTGCGAGCTTTGATATGTTTAAAAGTTATGAAGAAAGAGGGAAAGTTTTTAAAGATTATGTCCTATCCAAGAACTAGCAGAAGACCTGCAAATTATGAACCTCAAATGAGTGTTATAATATCTTCTCCCGACAGAACTTTGTTGGTGGTTGTAGCTTTTTTGGTTATATTGGGAATAATGGCGATTTTTTCTGCAAGTGCGCCTAAAAGTATGGAAATGGGCTTAAATCCTGCAAAATTTGTTTTTAACCAGATAGTTTTTTTAGCGGTTGGGTTTTTGGGGATGAAATTTTTAACGAATTACGATTACAAAAACCTCGTGGTATGGACAATGCCGTTTATGATTGCGGTTGTGGTACTCTTGGCGTTGGTAAATTACACTCCGTTGGGTGTTACGGTAAACGAAGCTAAAAGATGGATTGATTTGGGATTTTTCCAGTTTCAACCCTCTGAATTTGCCAAACCTGCCGTTGTAATGCTTTTAGCGAGTGCTTTTTATAAAAATTGCAATATTTTTGATAGCAATAAAATGATTTACTTTGTGCCGATTTTGTTAATGATATTTATGGTTTTCAAGCAGCCGAACTTAAGTATGGTCATTTTGTTGTTCTTGACCTCTTTGGTGATGTATCTGAGCGCGGGCGGACCGTTAAAATTATTATGGCTAGGAATGGGGGCTGGCTTTTTTACGGCGTTTACCGCGGGTGCAACGCATATTATAAAACCTTACCAAATGTCTAGAATTACAACTTGGTTTAATCCCGAGGCCGATCCCTTGGGGGCGGGGTATAATATCATTCAATCCCTTGTTGCATTCGCCACAGGTGGTTTTTGGGGTGTAGGCTATGGGAGTTCAAAACAAAAATTAGCTTGGCTTCCGGAAGCGCATACCGACTTTATTTTTGCAGTAATAGGCGAGGAATTGGGCTTTATTGGATGTCTTTTGGTTATCGGGTTGTTTTGGACTTTTATTCATAGAGGACTTTTGATTGCTTCTCGATGCCCTGATATTTACGGAAAACTTTTGGCTGTGGGGATTACTTTTTCAATCGGGTTTCAGGCGTTTTTGAACATGAGTGTCGCAAGCTCGTTTCTGCCAGCAACAGGGGTTCCGCTACCTTTTATTAGTTACGGTGGGTCTTCGTTGATGGTTTCGATGTGGATGGTGGGAATTTTGTTGAATATTTCCAAAAAAAGAGTTAAAAAGATTAGGGTTCAATCAAATGTCAGATACTTATAGTAATCATAAAAAATATACTTATTTCATAACAGGCGGCGGTACCGGAGGACATATTTATCCTGCGGTTGCGATTTGTGATGAACTTAAAAAAGACCCGGAGACAAAAGAAATTTATTATGTCGGAAACGCGGATAATTTGGAATTTGAAATCACAAAAAAATTGGGTTACAAATTTTTACCTCTAAAAGTGTCGGGTATGCCCAGAAAATTTGGATTCGGCTTGATAAAATGGTTTTTCGAACTCCAAATCGCTATTCTAAAGGCACTTTACTACGTGAATAAATATAAACCTAATGCGATTTTTGGCACAGGCGGTTATGTTTCCGCTCCTGCACTGTTCGCGGGTGGGTTGAATAACGTGCCTTTTATGATACACGATTGCGATGCTAAACCGGGGATTGTTTCTCGATATCTTGCGCCCAATGCAAAATGCGTTTCGCTTGCATTTGAAGCTTCAAAAAAGTTTATTAAATCCCCTAATATTCACATAAACGGCAATCCGATTAGAAGTGAATTCAAAACGCTTACAAAATGGGAGGCTAGAAAACAGTTAGGCTTGGAGAATAAGACTACTCTGTGCATAATGGGCGGTTCTCAAGGTGCAAAATCAGTAAACGCCGCTTCTGTTGAAATATTAAAACAACTCTCTTTGGAATACAATTTACAGATAATTTTTCAGACGGGAAAGAAAAATTATGAAAAAGTGTTTTTCAGTTTAAAAAAAGCTTATCCTGAATTTGAAAATGATAAAAATATAATTTTAAAGCCTTATTTTGATGATATGGTAACGGTCTTAAAATCAAGTGATATTGCGGTTTCGCGTGCAGGTTCATTGAGTATTTCAGAACTCTGTGCATGTTCGGTTGCGTCGATTTTAATCCCTTATCCGCATGCGGCGGCGGATCACCAGAGAAAAAATGCACAATATATGGTAGAAAAGCGCGCAGCGCTTTACTTAGAAGATGCGGATACGACAAAAGATACACTTTTGATTGCGATTGAACAGCTTTTGGATAACGAAGATAAACTAAAAACGATTCAGCACAACGCATTTAAGCTTGCAAAACTCGATGCTACAAAAGAGATTGCGAAGCAGCTAAAGGGGATTGTTTAGCGATACAATAATTTATGGTTCAACGGATAAGTTAGTGAAATGTTAATACAATTGAATATTAAACCCTGAAGTTCATTCCTTGGGCTTATTGTCGGTGGGTTAAGGAATCCCACCCTACTTTAACGACTGGTTGACGGTGCGGTTAAATCCGCACCCTACTGACTCACTTCCTTGGGCTTATTACCGTAAACTTTAACCTGTTGGTCTACGTGAATTTAAACCTTATGGCTATTATTTTCTGTCGAAAAAATTAATACAATGTAAGGGTAAGAGGAGTGCAGTATTTTGGCGAATGAATTAACACAGATAAGCAAAAACCTTTCAAATTTTTCAGCAGCGAAAAATTTGGATGCTCCTTTAACGGCTTATCAATTTTGTGTCAAAGCGGACGCACTCAGGCTCGCAAATTTTTATCAAGAGGCTATCGGCAGATATTTAAATTCGATTTTAATCGATAGAAAAAACGCCGATTCTTACTATGGGCTAGGAATGTGTTACAAACATTTGGATAAACCGCAAAAGGCTATTGATGCGTTTAAAAAAGCTCTAAAAATCAGGGAAATGGATTTCAATATTTATTATGAATTAGGTCTTTGCTACTTAATTTCAGGCGAAATTTGTCTTGCTATGAAAAATTTAGTTAAATCTTTGAAGCTTAATCCCAAGCATATAAATGCGCAAATTCAACTTGCGATTACGCATGAAATAATGGAAGAAAATGAAATTGCTTTAATGATTTATCAAAAGATAATTGAAACTTCTCCCAGCTACATTAAAGCCTACAACCATAAATCAACACTTTTAATGAACATGGGTAACTATTACGAGGCAAGTATTATTTTAAATAAAGTATTAAAAATAAATCCTCACTATTATCGCGCATATTTAGGCATCGGAATTTGTTTTGATAAAATGAATAAAAATCCCGATGCAATCAGATATTATAAAAAATTTCTAACATACAGACCAAATTCGCACCACGCCTCCGCTGTCAAAATCAGACTAAAAGAACTCAAGGGCAAACTAACATCGCGCCATCCTGAATTTATTTCAGGATCTACCTAACGCACCGCACAGATTCCTCGTAGTACTTGAAGCCGTTGCTGTACTGGCGACCAATACCGAAGTGCTGGACCCATGTGCGATCTGCAGCCAGCTCAGTGGCGGACCAGTAGACAGCGGCACTATTGAGTCCACTGATGGTGGCTTTGTTTGTGTAGATTGTGTTTAGTTCATCTTTGGTAGGCAATCTCATGCCCTGATCAGAACATGATTTCTTTGCCCCTGCCCAATAGTTTGCTGCACACCATTCATTCGCTGAACCATATGGATCCCATGCGATATCAGGACTGCCGTCACATGTGTTTATTGCAGAATATGTTGTATCGCCAGCGGCTATGCATAAACCGCTTATTCGAACATCACATTCTGAGAGGGTCGCATTAATTGTTAATATATCCTTACCCACTTTATTCGGTCCCTTTGACGCGTTTGTATCATATACCATGGACATACAAGATGTTTTAGGAATTGATGTGTTGTACTTTTGTGTCTCATCAGGTGTACA
>CAISJE010000097.1 GCA_903885635.1 uncultured bacterium | reverse complement strand
TAGAACACAATCAATTTTAAACGCCATATCTATATTCATCTCATCCTCCATAAAATAAAACAATACATCTGTATTCTTTAATTTTAAAATAAATAAGATTGATTATCATACTTTAGATAGGTTATTTTTATTCTATTTCGCAATATGTCTATTATACATTAATACTTTATTGATTGCAAATTGGTATAAGTTAAGATTCTGGTGATTAGTTAAGGTCTATTCGCTAAAGGAAAACAGATTTAAGTGTTTTGGGTGAATGGTTCAGGGTGAATGGGCGAATAGTTTTGTACATCTCGCTTACTTTTTCCTTTTTGCTTTCCTCTTTTTACTTCATTGAATACCATAGGGTGCGGATTTAACCGCACCGCCTTGGTTTTTAGCGAGATATAACATTTTAAGTTGACATGCAAATTAAATCGTTATATCTCGCTAAAAAATGCTTAAAAGGGTAAATTTTCTTTCGAAAATTTACCCTTTTAAGCTATTATAAACTCTAAGCAATTAATCTAAATTGCGTTAGCAGGTCTTTTTTGAGGAGCTGCACCCGGAATTGATTGCCAGTTAGCCGCCATAATCTTTTTGAACGACTTCAACGCTGTATCTTCCAATTCGCCAAGCTCTTCGGCATCCATAATCAATTCTCTTAACGGAAGCAAAGCTCTTTGGTCGCGAAGCACACCCAAAGCCGCCGCCGCACCGGCTCTTACCAATTCATTTTCAGAACGGTTTTTCATAACATCAATAAGTGCAGGGACTGCCTTTACATCGTTCAACTTACCAAGCGAAGTAACTGCATAAATTCTAACATTGACCCATTCATCATACAACATATTAATAACTTTATCGACTGCTTTTCTATTTCCGATTTCACCCAATGCTCTCGTCGCATCACAACGTACATTAACTTTTTCGTGGTCTAAAGACTCCATAAGTGCGTCAGTTGCAACGTCCCCGATTTCAATCAAGGCATCTGTTGAAGTGATGCAAACCTGAGGATTTTCATCATTAAGGGCTTCTACAAGCGGCTCAACTACAATTTCACCACCTAAACGGCCAAGGGCACGAGCTGCCCGAACGCGAACATCCACATTCCTGTCATTTCTTAACGAATCAATCAAGAAAAGAGTTGCTCTTGAATCGCCTAATTCACCTAAAGCACGAGCTGCATACAAACGGACGGAGCCGTTTTTATCATATCGTAAAACATCAATTAAAGGTTCTACAGCATTAGAATCTCCGATTTCTCCGAGCACACGCGCTGCGTTATACCTAACTTTTTCCGAGTTACTTGTTTTCAAATCCGTCAACAACTCATCAAAAGTCTTCTTGACTTGCTTTTTCTTACTATTCACACTAATCGTCATCTGTTTTTTTCCTCCGACACTAAAATACTTTTCACACTTTATACTAGTTTAAAAACTTTCAGGGTGAAAATATTTACTATTTTACATCTATTATAAATTTTTTGTAACATTTATTCCCAGATTTCATATTTCATTGTTCAGCGATATTAAGGGTAAAGATAACACTTCATACTACCATCATAACATATTTTTTTGTTTTTTGCTTACACTAATTAGATTATTTCAAAAATTGCAACAAGTGTTTTTGTAAAGATAGAATGTTTTTAGGCATATCAAGGAGAAAAAAATTAACATATCTTAACAACTACTACTTACTTGGGATAGTAATAACGAACTCGCTGCCATGTCCGGATTCACTATTTACGGTAATCTTGCCTTTATGTTTCTGGATTATTTTCTCTGAAATAGCCAAGCCTAATCCTGTTCCCACTCCTACACCTTTTGTGGTATATCCGGCGGTAAATATTTTATTGATTTTCTCCGGCGCTATGCCCTTTCCGTCATCTTTTATTTTTACAATTAAACTATTGTCTTTAAGTTCCGTTGTTATATTGATTTGACCTGATTTGGCAATACTTTGGCAAGCATTGATAAGAATATTCATAAAAACTTGATTAAGCATGTTCGGATAGCACTTTATCAAAGGCAGTTCGCTATAATTTCTTATTATTTCTATTTTATTTTTGGTTTCATGGCGGATTAAATCGAGGGTCAAATCCAGTTCCTTGTTGATATCCGCCTCTTGAAGTTCTGCTTCATCAAGTCTGACGAATTTTTTCAGAGATTTAACCATATTGCTTATTCTAAGCACCGCTTCTCTGTCAATATCATTGATTTCTTTAAGTATTGGGGCGATTTCTTTATCGTTAATTTTTTTAATAAATTTTGCAATAATCGAATTATTTGAATTGATTGATGCCAAAGGGGTATTTATTTCGTGGGCTACTCCTGCAATCAATTGCCCCAACGACGCCATTTTTTCGGAATTTATCAACTGAACTTGGGTATCTTTCAATTCTTTTAGCGTCGTTTGAAGCTCTGCCATTGTTTTTAAATCTTTTTCATACAATTTTGCCTGAATAATTGCGTTTCCGAGTTGTGCCGCAACGCTTTCCAGAATATCTATTTCATCGTTTAACTCTCTTTGCTGATGCGAAAGAATAACGATTATTCCAAGCAACTGATTCAGATGATAGATTGGAACAATTATCCTAAAAGCCGATTTTTTAAGGTTTTTGGCGTTTAAGTGTTCTTTTAGGCAATTTGATACAACTATTTGTTTATTAACTATTAATTTATAAGTTGCCTCGTCAAATTTTACGATAGAATCTATTTCTGATTTGAAATCTTTGTTAACCTGTTCGATTTTAAAAGATTTATCTAAAGTGGAGGCATAATAAATTTTGAAAGCTCCGAACATATTTGAAAGTTCTTTAAGCGCAGAATTTGTAATTTTAGAAATATCAATGGATTCTCTTATAACATTTGACATTTTATTTATCAGAACCATTTTTATGGCTTGTGCTTGGGCTTTTTGTTTTATTTTGATAAAGTTTTTGTTTTCTTCTTGGAGTTTTTTATATTTTTCTGAGAGTAAATTATATTCTTTATCCAATATTTCAATTTTATTTTGAGCGCTTACATCATTGAATATAATTACAACGTAACTGTTTCTTTTTATGGCGGTTATATTGAAATAAAAAAGTCCTTTTTGAATATTTTGATAATTTACATACGCAAAAAAGTTTTGGGGGGAAGTAATCGCTTGATAGATTGGTGAATACATTTCCATATTCTCGCCGTCCAAACTACAAACATCAAAATTCAACTGATGAGAAAATTTTTGCAGGTTTACAAAATCGACAAACGTTCTTCTAAAGGCATTATTCTTGTACAAAACCTCTTTTTTGTCGTTAATTATTATAACTGCATCATTAAATTTAGAGAAAAATTCAAACTTATCCATAATAGTATTATACAGCAAACCGATTTTTTGGGGGAATGGTTTTTTGGGGTAAACGGTCAACGGTAGGGTGCGGATTTAACCGCACCCTACAACAAGTCAACAAGCCCGAGGTAGTTCTTAGGGTGGGCTTCAGCCCACCCTAAGAACTACCTCGCATTTATTTCGTTTTAATTTATCTCGGACAGTAGTGCGTCTTTGCGAGGCGAGGGGTTCTGAGGTGGAAAACCATTGAGGGAACGAAGCAATCTCATTCGCCTTTGGTCTTTTTACGTCAATTGCGAGGAGGCTGTGTAAAAACTAATTTTCAAAAAGCTTACCGAGCTTTTCACCTCTCCTTTGCGGAGAGGTCGACTTTC
>CAISJE010000096.1 GCA_903885635.1 uncultured bacterium | reverse complement strand
AGTATGAAAATTAGTGTAAGCAATATGAATTTTTAAAACATCATTAATCACCTTTTAAACAGTCATAAAATGCTGTTTATTGATTTCGAATACTTTAAAAATGGAACAGGAAATATTTTATTCCCCGCATGGGCTATTTTGCTTAATATAGGGGGTAAATGGGAATTTTTACTTAATAAAAGTATAATTCCGTGTTTTTTATTTTTTATTATGCTAATATATTCATGTGAAATTTTGCGTACGTATTTTTGCGGACTTTTATTTTATATTTAAAAATTTATAATTAAAATATACTTACAATTAAGGAGAGAATATGGTTAATGGACCTGACAAAATATATGCATCTATTGTAGCTGCAGGATATCTTTCTTCAATAGAAGACTTCAAAGGGCTTATTAAATATGGGTTAAAAGAATATAAATTTGAAGAAAAAGAATTGCCAATTGTGCTTTCTGGGGACATGAAACCAGACTCACATTTGTTAACTAATTTAAAAATGCAACTTCCCATAGTAAATTTTAATGACATCGAAGATAAGTTTTTGTTAACTTTTGTTAGACCAGAAGCTAAAGTAATTATTGAAGATAAAAAATTTAGTATTTTAGAAAGTGCAAAATTAAAAGAAATAAGTAAAAGTATAATATTTGAAAATTCTCAAAATTTAGCAGCAATTGGTGTTAATTTTATTGCAGAAATAAATTATCCTAAAAAATTAAGATTATTAAATAATGGGATTAAGAAGATTAAAACTTGGGATGATAACGATGGATTTCAACTTATTATTCCTATAAAAATAGAAAATCGTAATGTTGTTGCTACCTATAAAATACAAAAAATTAATGAAGAAATTTGTGACGGTTCAGAAGATAATAAGAATAGAATATATAGTGTCGAAGTTAATTTTAACTATAATTTGTCTGATAATATTCAAGAAAAAGAAACGCAATTAAATGATATTTTTAATATTAAATTCGAAGAATATTACAATGAATTTATTGACAATTTTAAAATAATTTTAAACGTAGGAAGTGAAAATGTGTAACACCAAGCAAAAAAATATAATTTTGGAAGCATTAAAAACAGATAATTCTAGTTATTCTGATATTGATCGTTTATTAATGTATTTTAATAGCTATAATAACGAAAAAAATGAAGAACTAAAAATAGCTTTGAATTTAATAATGTGTTCGTTAGGAGATAAAATAGATATAGTTATTAATAAAATATCATCCATTACGACGATTCCAAACGATGAAAGCCAAGAGGATAATAATATTATGAATGAAGATTTAAAAATAGTTAATCAAAAATTAGACTCCATAGTTAGTGGTATGGGATTTCTTGCAGATAATGATAAAGAGTTAAAAGTTGCAATAAGTGAACTTAGCAAAAATCAACATCAATTAGAAATCAAAATAGAAAAACACGGTGTTGAACTGGGAATGATAAAATGGTTTATTCCTATTCTTGTTACTATAATAATATCAGTTGGGGTATTGTTCTTAAATACTTCTATTAATTCATTAAAAGAGAATAATTCAATGCAAATACAAAAAGATGTAGCTCAAGAAATTTTGCATTTAAAAGGCAAATAAAACTTATATACTTATAAATTTTTCTTTAAAGAATTTATTACATCAAGATATGTTTTTAATTCTTTATCAGTAGAACTATTTATCGAATAAATCAAATCCTCTTTTAATTTATTCGATTTCTGGGACATTTTTGTATCAAAATCACTTAGTTTAAGCCCGAGTATATCAATAATTTTTATAAAATTATCAAATGTCGGATGATTTAATCCAGCTTCGATTCTTGATATTTGTTTTTCGTGCATGTCCGCTTTTTCAGCCAACTCAAATTGAGTAAGCCCAAGTCGTTTTCTTTGAGCTTTTATTATTTCACCGATTTGCAGTTTATTTTTATTAATACCAATTTGCAATCAATAAAGTATTAATGTATAATAAATCTTGTAAGTAATAATTTACAGGAGGAATTATGCGACCTAAATTACCATTTCCTGATGGAACTGCAGAACAAATGCAAAATTTGTTAGAAAATGT
>CAISJE010000095.1 GCA_903885635.1 uncultured bacterium | reverse complement strand
TAAGGGGTGTTAAAATTTTTCCGATTATGGTATTTTGATAGTGCATAGTGAACTCCTAAAAACAAGTCTCGACAACTATATTTTAGGACAAAAGCATTAATAATGCTCACTATGCACTTTTTTTGCAAAAATTATCTCGGACAGTAGTGCCGCAAGTGAGGAGGAGGTGCGAACGCCTATTGCTAAAGGATTTTGACCTTAATTGATTTCTGGTGATTAGTTACTCAGAGGTAGCAAATTTATTTTTTTACGAGTTTTCACTAGTTGTAATAGAAAATTGAAAGAAGTAAAATGAGTATAAAACCATTTCAAAATGCAATACAAACGGCCGTTATTACCTTAGGTCTTTTAACTGCGGCAGAAACTTCTGTTGGTCAAGCTTGTTTAAAAAAATAGCGTATTCAATTCCTAAACCATTGGTAGCAAATTTTGACTGAGCTTGCGGAAAAATTGGGAATTTTTCTCGCAATCTTCCTTGTCCGGCTTACAAGATTATTATGGTCAAAAATTTTTGTTGTCGGGCAGGAATGCCCGACCTACTACTTCAACACTTTTTGTCGGGCGGATAAAACCGCACCATTGTTTCAACGCTCTTGGGCTTGTTGCCGCCGTTTACTGTTCACCGTTCACTGTTCACTGTTTACTGTTTACTGTTTACCCGTCTCACTCTCACCAAAAAAACTTCGTCAATTTGGTCATTGTATTTTTGTAAAATCATGTTATACTGGTTGGAAATGAAAGACGAGGTGAACAATGAGCAAAAAAAATAATTCGATTAGCTTTGGCCTAGGGCTTTTCGCAGGAGTTATCGGCGGAATTATTGCCGGTGTTTTGTATGCTCCAAAGCCGGGAGAAGAATCGAGAAATGAGCTTAAAGAAGTTGTTTCTGATTTGGCTGAAAAACATTCCCCTGAAGTTAAAGAAGCCAAAAAACAAGCATTAGAATCAATAGATTTGGTTAAATATAAAATGGAAAGGCAGTATAGAAAGTTAAACTATATGCTTAAATCCAAAAAACTGCAAAAAGCAAAAGAACTTGAAGATACCGAATATGATTTTAACTAGGGTCATTATATTTAGGAAAGGGCAATAATGGAGATATCACAAACATTTTTGAGTCAAGGGTTGGCTTTTTTAATAATTTCAACCGGAGTTATGTTCATAATCATCGGTGGGTTTTTGGTGAAGTTGTTATTTGATTTATCGAAATTAACAAGAAATATAGATGAAACTACTACCATTGTTAAGTCTGAACTGAAACCAACGATGCAAGAACTTAATAATACACTTAAAAGTATAAATTCTATAGCACAAAATGCGGATAAACAAGTAGATAGTCTAGCCAAACTTTTTGAGAATGTATTAGGGGTGGGTACTTTAGCTTTTACTCGCGCCAAAAGTCTTTCAGGAGGCTTAATAAAAGGCTTTGTTAAGGGGTTGGTAACAATAGCAAAATTATTTTTGAAAAAATAAAATTACAAGCAGAAATATAAAAAAAGGAGAAAAATATGTCAGCAGGTAAATTTTTAGCAGGTTTTGTTGTCGGCGGTGCACTTGGTGCAATTGCGGGGATACTTCTTGCGCCTCAATCCGGTGAAGAAACAAGAGATTTGTTGTGTGATGCTTCAAAAGAGGTTGTCCAAAAAACAGATAAAACTGTAAAAGATATTCAAGATAAAGCCGATACAGTCGTTTCTGATTTACAGAAAAAGAGTGACGAAATAATGGAAAAAATCCAATCACTTATAAATAAAAAAAAGGATGAAAACGAATAAAGGGACAAACGGCGAATTGGGCTTCAGGTCTTCGAGTTTCAAAAACTTGATGCAGCTATTAGTTTAACATGGTTTAAGACACTTACGGCATCTATATCTGCGCCTGAAGTTGTGCTGGAAGCTTCTCCGTACAACATTGTCTTATAATATGTACTTGCATCACTTGTAACAAAAGCACTTTCGTTATTATCATCGACAATTCTTATATATTTAGCCATAGAAATTCCATCGACACAACTTGCACCGATATCAAAATATCCGCTTCCGTAAAATTTATCCTGATTTCCGAGGGCAGCGCTTTCTGTTGCGGCAGTGTAAGCTCCGATAAGATTACCCGAGTCTGCTTTTTCAGGTGTGCCCGAGCAACTTATATTAAGCCAAGCAATTCCATCTCCAGGTTGATTGCTCTGCACGTAAGGATTTGCGGGGTTATTATCCAGCCCTGCAAAAACGAAATAACCTTCAAGTGAGCCAATTTCTTTAATAAATAAATCAGCACCCGGCTTATCAACAATCGGAGCGGGAAGTTTTATTGTTATAAAGCCTCCAGGGCCTAAGCTTAAAGGGTTATCGTCTTGAGACTCGATTAAACCGAAATTTACGTATCCAGCAGCCAAGTCATAGCTTGCAGATGCAAAATAACCTAAGGGGGTTAATATAGCCGTATCGTTTAGATTCAAGTCTCTGGATAAGATGTCGGACAAATAAGCCGCGCTGGCACTAAGCCAGTTTATTCCCGAATAGTTGGCGCTGATTGGCAGTATTTCACTTACCGCACAAGCTTTTGCTTTCAGATTTATTCCGCTAACGCCTAGAAAAGCTAAGAAAAATGGACGTGAAACCATACTTGTTTTGATTAAAACTTTATTTGATGTGTCACTCACATCAACATTAATCTTTGCAACTTGCAAGCCGTCTTTATTGAGAAGTTCAAAAGTTTCGCTTGCCATGTCTGAAACCTTTTGCCTGATGTCAGCAGCAGAGGCAGTTGATGAGTAATTAAATTCAGCAGCGGCGGCGAGTGCTGTTGATTCTGTTAAGTTTTGTAGTTTTACCCTGTTTGTCAGTACAATTGCTCCGTCTACTGCAAACGTCGCTAGAGCCAAAAATATGACTATAAAAAATATTATATAAACAGTTGCGCTTGCACTTTTTTTACTCATCAATTCACCTTGCTTCCAAAATCATAATCATAAGCCGGTGCAGATTCTCCACCGATTATATTACCAATGCTGTCTTCTGAATTATAAATAAATATCATAGAACCAAAACTACTCATCTGATATTCATTCGAATTGGAAATATCACCATTATACGCTGAAACATTTATATTGTCATAATTTCCGATACTTAAATTGCTTGCATTAATTAAACTCAAGGCTCTTTTTAAAATCCCGTCGACAGAATTGGCAGAAATGTCCGTTGAACCCGAAGGGTCAATCCAATAATCGCCCAACGTATTCAAATCATTTGGCGTTTCATTATCATGAACAAAGGTTATATTGTAATAATTGTTTTCTGTCAGATAACTAAAAAACGTTTTGTTAGCAGAGGTACAAGCCAATGAGGAACATCCATAAACTCCGCCATCGTCAGCATTTAAGACATATACGTCGCCGCCAAAGTTCTTTTTCATAGCGCCGTCCCAATCCACAAGTATATAAGCTTTTGTCAAGTCGGGTGCTGTAGTTGGAACCAAAAAAATCATATTTTCGCGCCCATCGGTGTCTTTCATAATTCCTTTTTTGGAGTCATTGAAGCTGTCAAGGCTGGAAAAGCTTGCAGTGCTTGACCAAATACCATCCAGAACCGAAGAATCAATACTTGTGTTATAGTTATTTTCATTCAAAAAAGCGCTTGGAACAGCAGAGGTAGTGAAAAAATTAAATTTATCCGGTAGAACTTTAAAATAAACATTAGGCAGAGTGAACGCCGGAATATAAGTATAAGATGCCATAAATACAGCAGTTTGACCACTAATAAAATAACCTACGGTTACATTATTTTCGCTATTTGTCGGAACCCCATTATCATTTAAATATGTTATGAGATTATTTTGCAAGGCGATTTTAATATCACTTTGCGTCATTCCGGGTTTGATATTCCCATAAATTGATGAAGCAACCGTTTTCAAGGCATCATTCAGCGTCATATTGATATTCAAAGCATAAGCATATTCGGTTAGTATCCCTAAAATTATAACAATAAAAGGAACAACCAATAAAAATTCAACTAATTGTTGAGCTTTCTTCTTTTTTCTTTTTTCCACCAGATTCATGACTTAATTTTATACTATATTTAACAAAAAGTCTAAAATATTTGAAAAAATTAATATTTCATGAGAAAATAGAAAAAGGGAAAAGCAAAAAGGGAAAAGGCAAAACTTTTCACCCATTCAGCTTTTCACCTTTTCAGCCAAGTAAACCAGTAATTCGAAAAAACTTGTAAAGGCGCGAAAACAAAAGAATTCGTGTTGAGGTGTAAAATGAAAAAAGCGATGATAATGGCGGCAGGCGTCGGGTCAAGATTGGATCCGTTGACACAAGAGGTTCCAAAACCACTTGTGCCTATTGCAAATCGACCTATTATGGATATATTACTCGAAAAATTATCAGCGATTGACATAAAAGATGTCATTGCAAATACTCATTATAAAGCGGAAAAAATTATAGAACGTTATAAAGACAACGATATGGGGATAAATTTTAGTTATATTCACGAGCATAAATTGTCGGGAACGGCAGGCGGGGTTAAAAAATGCCAATTTTTCTTTGAGGAAGGAGAAGATTTTTTAATTTTATCCGCAGATGGACTTTCAAATGCAGATTTAGAGGCAGGGATAGTCTCCCACAAAAAGTCGGGCTCTATTGCAACCATCGGGGTTAAAAAAATAGCTATGGAGGAAATTCCTCATTTTGGAGTAGTTGTAACCGATGAGGATGGTTTTATATCCGAATTTCAAGAAAAACCGTCAATAAAAGAAGCAAAAAGTGATTGTATTAATACGGGAATATACATTTTTAATTACAAAATTTTTGATTATATCCCTGAAAATGCATTTTATGATTTTGCTAAAAATGTCTTTCCTAATCTTTTAACTCAGGGAGTAAAAATAAATACTTTTTCCGTAGATGATTATTGGAGTGATATTGGAACGATTGCTCAATATGCTCAATCGACGCAGGATTTATTTAATAATTTATACAAAATCAATCATTCAGGAATAATAAAAGCTTCAAATGGTGCTTATATCAGCGGCAAAAGCTATATTGCCCAGAGTGCTTCGCTTATTGGATTTAACACAATCGGCGATAATTGTATAATTGGAAAAAATGTTATATTGAAAAATTGCATAATTTGGGACGATGTTGAAATAAAAAATGATGTAAAGCTTGAGAATTGCATTATTGCATCTCATAGCGAGATTAAAACTGACATGATAAATCAAGTTATTGGTCCTAACAAAATAATTTCTCAAGGGGTTTATACTTAATTTTTCAGGATAGAATCTGAAAATATAGTGATATTATTCGACTGATTCAAAATCCTTATAAATATTCTGTCTAAGCGTATTCCTTGCGGACTGGCGTTTGCGGGTACTGATTTTGGCGACTTGTTTGTTTAATCCTTGCTTTTGCGAAGTCTCCTTTTTTGTTCCTTGCCTTTTTATTTTTTCTTTAAACTCTTTCGCCTCCTGAACAAACGAAAGATAGCTTCGATATCTTGAAATATCTATTTCGCTAAGGTTTGCAAGCACGTTGCAATCTTCTTCGTGAATGTGCAGGCAGTCTTTGAACTTACATCCGCTTTTGTGTTTTTTTATTTCATCGAATAATTCATCAATCTGATTTGGAAGTAAAAAATCAAACTTTAAATTACTAAATCCGGGTGTGTCAATTATTTTTATAAATTTTTTCCCGCGTTTAATTTCAATTATTTCGCAGTGTCTTGTTGTGTGGGTTCCGCGACTTGTTTTTTCGCTCACTTCTTTTGTTTTTATGTTCAAATTAGGTGCAATCGAATTTATCAAGCTGGATTTACCCACACCTGAATTTCCGCAAAATACAGTCATTTTGCTTCCCAAAATTTCCGTAAAATCTTCAATCCCAAGTTTTTCCAACGCCGAGGTGAAAACTATCTCAAACCCCAAAGGCTCGTAAATCCCGAAGATTTTTTCAATAATGCTGTCGTCTTCAGAGAGGTCATTTTTGTTAAAACACAATTTTGCCTTAATCTTGTGGTATTTAGCCAATGAAATATAGCGATTGAGCTGTTCAAAATCCAAATCGGGTTCTTTTATTGACGAAATAATTATAACCTGTTCAACATTCGCAACACTTGGGCGAGTGAGGAAATTCGTTCTCGAGAAGATTTTTTCAATAACTGCAGTTTTTTTGTTCAAATTAATATCTGTACATTCAACAAAATCGCCGACAAGAACTTTTTGTTTCTGCTTTTTCAAAACCTCTCTGATTTTACATTCAAAAACCTCCGCATTATCTGCGAATTTCACATAATAAAAATCCGAATGTATTTTTAGGATTTGTCCTTTCACTTTTCACCTTTCACTTTTCACACTCAACTAATAATACTCCATTTTTTTAAGACAAGCAACCTAATTGTTAAGAAAATTTGAAAATCAGCTTGTTTATGATAACATTAAAAATAATATTAATAGCTAACAGGAGTAAAAGATGATTTCGGTAAACGATTTAAAAACGGGCTTGACATTGGAACTTGATAACGGGCTTTGGGCTGTAATCGAGTTTTTGCATGTAAAACCCGGTAAAGGCGCAGCGTTTGTAAAAACAAAACTTAAAAAAGTAGAAACAGGTCAAGTTGTTGAAAGAACATTCAGGGCGGGTGAAAAGGTTGCAAGAGCTATGCTTGACAGACGCGATATGCAATATCTTTACAAAGAAGGTGCTGATTTTGTTATGATGGATATGGAAAGCTATGAACAAATTACTGTTACTGAAGCTCAAGTCGGTGATGGGATTAAATATTTGAAAGAAAATATGAATCTTTCTATTTTGCTTCATGATGGCAAAATTATTGGTGTTGATTTGCCTATGCAGGTTGAGTTGGAAATTGTTGACACCCCGCCAGCTGAAAAAGGAAACACAGCACAAGGCGGCTCAAAGCGTGCAACAACTGAAACAGGTGCGATTGTTAACGTTCCTTTCTTTGTTCAAAACGGAGATAAAATAAGAGTTGATACAAGAACAAACGAGTATTTAGATAGATGTTAGCGGATTTTGGCAAGTGCGCCGTGTGAGTGAATCGAACCCAGCACGTCCTAGTGAGGGAAACGACATTTTTCCGAACTGCCAATAATCCAAGACAAAATTAAGTAAAGTAGGTTGGGTTTTATAACCCAACAACATTAAAAGGGGATTAAAAAATGTTTGAAAAAGAATACATACAAGAATTAGCGGATTTGTTGACTGAAAATGAATTAACTGAAATTTCATTAAAAGACGGCGATAAAGAAATCGTGCTTAAAAAAGAAAAAGAAGTGGTTGCAGGTGCAGCGCAAGCCTTGGTTTCGGCATCCACAATGCAAGGAATGAACGCATCTGCTGACGCTTTTGTTTGCACACCTGTTGAGGTTAAAAAAGGTAAGCCAATAACTTCACCGATGGTGGGAACTTTTTATAAGTCTCCGTCACCTGATTCAAAACCTTTCGTTGAAGTTGGCTCAAGTGTTGCGGACGGTCAAGTTGTTTGTATTATTGAGGCGATGAAATTAATGAACGAAATCGAATCAGATGTTAGCGGAAAAGTTGTTGAAATTTGTGTCGAAGACGGGCAACCGGTTGAGTTCGGACAGGTTTTGATGTACGTGGAATAGTGAGGGGTGAACGGTAAACGGTAAACGGTGAACGGCGGCAACAAGCCCGAGGTCGTTAAAGTAGGGTGGGCATACCTGCCCACCGACAACAAGCCCGAAGAAGTAAAGTAGTAATTCGAAAAAGTTAATAAAGGCGCCAATAAAACAAGTAGGTGTAATGGTATAAAAATGTTTAAAAAAGTCCTTATAGCAAACCGTGGTGAGATTGCGGTTAGAATAATCAGAGCGTGCAGAGAGTTGGGAATTCCGACGGTTGCGATATATTCGCAGGCGGATGCGCAGTCATTACATGTAAGTTTGGCGACGGAGGCTTATTGCATAGGTCCTGCACAGAGTACAAAGAGTTATTTGAGTATCCCTGCGATTATTTCAACCGCTTTGATGTGCGGTGCGGACGCTATTCATCCGGGGTACGGATTTATGGCGGAAAGAGCTGATTTTGTTGATATTTGCACACAGCATGGGATAAAATTCATCGGGCCTTCGGCGGAGGCTATGAGGAAAATGGGCGACAAGGCTACTGCAAGAAAGACCATGACCGAACATAATGTTCCAGTAACTCCTGGGACAGGGTTGGTTAAAGATGTTAACGAGGTTCGCGCGTTTGCTAAAAAAGTCGGATACCCGATAATTATTAAAGCCACCGCTGGCGGGGGCGGCAAAGGGATGAGAATTGTCAGAAAAGATGACGAACTCGAATCCTTGATGACAATGTGCCAACAAGAAGCTAAAAACGGGTTCGGAAACCCTGATGTTTACGTCGAAAAATATTTGGAAAACCCAAGACATATCGAGGTTCAAATTTTAGGCGATAGTTTCGGAAATGTTGTTCACTTGGGCGAAAGAGATTGCTCAATTCAACGACGTCACCAGAAATTGATTGAGGAAGCTCCGTCTCCTGCGATTGACGAAAAAACGAGAAAAGAAATGGGCGATGCGGCTATTCGTGCGGCGAAAGCTATTAATTACGAGGGTGCGGGAACAATAGAATTTTTGCTTGACAGTGATAAAAAATGGTATTTTATGGAGATGAACACTCGTATTCAGGTTGAACACTGCGTTTCTGAGATGATTTCGAATATTGATATTGTCAGAGAGCAAATTTTAGTTGCGGCTGGAGAAAAGTTAGATTTTAGCCAAAAAGATGTTTTATTGAGAGGTCATGCGATTGAATGTAGGATTAACGCAGAAAACCCTGCGAAAGATTTTATGCCAAATCCGGGGAAAATCGACGGATACGTTGCCCCTGGGGGGTTTGGGGTGAGGGTGGATTCGCATTCTTATCCAGGATATTCGATTCCGCCGTTTTACGATTCAATGATAGGAAAACTGATTTGCTGGGGTAGAAACAGAGAAGAAGCGCGCAGAAGAATGTATCGTGCCTTAAAAGAGTATGTTATAACAGGCGTTGAGACGACAATCCCTTTCCATCAGGACATAATCGAGGATGATGTGTTTATATCGGGGAATTTTAACACAGGATTTATAGAAGAATATTATGCACGTAAGGGCAAGGTCTGAGTCGGTAAACGGTAAACGGTGAACAGTAGGGTGCGGATTTAACCGCACCGACAATAAGCGAGCAATCTCTAAATCTTAAAAAAACTTTATAAATCCTCCCAAAATATTTGTATTTATGTTGTAATGTAGATTACTAGACGTTTGGAGGCAATATGCAAGTTACACCTTTGATATTTAATAATATCCAAAACAAAAATTATACAAAAAAATCAGAACCGACAGCGGTTGAAAACAGAAACAACCGTTCTGAGAAATTTTTTGTGGACAATAGAGAATCTTATGGTCGTTATATTGCTTTTGGTAATGCGGCTTCTGATGTAAGCAAAAAAGTTGCTACGCTCAGAGTATTTTTAGCGAGTGAAGTTGCACCGTTTTTGGCTAAACATAAACCAACTGCCGATGCAAATGATTTAATTCATCACAATGCAGAAAATAGGCTTGAAATATTTCAAAAAAAGAAGCGGGTCTTTTCAGCCGACTGGGGTGACCTTCAAAAACTTGACATCGCAGCCAAACACCTTTCAAAACCACTGTCGCATGAGCGAAATATCCAAGAATACAGATATTTAAAGGATAAAAGCAAAAAATATTTTGTTTCTGATGATGTTCGAGAATATGCGGCGAGTATTTCTGATGAAATGTATAAAAGAACTCTTTATCTTGACACATTTAAACCGATTCTGTTGCAATATCATAAAGCGGAACAAGATATAAGAAATGGACTTGTTAATTTACAACCTGAAAAATTTCTTCCGAAGCTTGTAACCAAATATGAAAACGTTCAAGAAGCCAGCAACATTGCTCTTTTTAATACTAGACAGATTGCGAAATAAAATAATGCCAAAAACTAAAAAGACGATTTTTCATCAAGGTTTGTTCTCTTTATGCAAAATCTAAATGAAAATTCCAAAGTCCTGCACAAACCTTAACAAATTTGTCATCTATGCCATTTTTACTCCTC
>CAISJE010000094.1 GCA_903885635.1 uncultured bacterium | reverse complement strand
TGTAAGAATAGTTTTATGATTATTTATACTTGAATATTTATACTGAGGGACAAGGTATTCCCAAGTTCCAAATTCATCATAAGTCAGCTTCCACCTTTTTAATGAACCACAAGATGTTTTTCCTAATATATTAAATAATCTTTTTAAATATTCTCCACTGTTATACATTTCAAGAAATAACTTGTCGCCTTGGTGCAGAGGTGAATACTTAATTCTAAACGTTCCCCATTGTTTAATTAAATCTATTCTTGCGAGTGCAATTGTTTTTGCGGTATCGGGGACAAAGCTTTTTGTTGGAATTGCAGGGTAGTAAAAAGGTTCAGGGTTTTCTTTGACAAGAGCCTGGATATCATATTCGAGCGATTCAAATAATATCTCGTAGGATTTACCACCTTGAACGGTTACTTCCCGAGCGATATATTGACCGCTTTGAATTGAAAGCCTGACAGCTCGAGTCGTGATATTTTTGGCTTCCGCCACTTTGTTTATGGGGACGAACGAGTTAAGAGCGGTGCTTGCACCGGGTTTTTTAACTTGTGAGGAGCCAAAAGCTCCGCTTATATCTATATATTCGTCCATACTCACAAGATAACTTGCAATGGCGAAAATTGGAACATCACTTCCGAGTTTTGTGTCTAAAACGAATCAAAAAAAATAAAAATATTCTGAACTTTGATACCCCTGAAACGCCCTAAAAAGAAAATGAAAAAATGCATTTTGGCTCATACTAGATGCACAATTCGTTCATTGGCTTAAATCCTTTATCTGTAGGGAGAATGAGGCAAAATCCTAAAATTTATGATATGCACACTTCAGGAACAAAATGTGAATTTTCGTGCATTTTGGCTCATACTAACTTCCGACTAAAAAGGCTAAAATACATGCCTGAAACTCAAATATATCTTAAAAGTGCATTTTGGCTCGCACTAAGTGTTACGGCTCAACTTACATGAAAAAATACAGCTACCAACTCAAAAAATAGAAAAAAATATTATCGCAGTCCCTTTTTAGTCCCTTTTGGGATAAAAAATGCTAAATTCATAGAAGCTAAAAACGTTAAAAATGCAATAAAAAAGAGCCATTCGGCTCTTTTTTAAAAAGTGGAGGATAGGAGATTCGAACTCCTGACCCCCTGCGTGCAAAGCAGGTGCTCTACCAGCTGAGCCAATCCCCCACGTTTTTCTATTAAATTTTCATTGTTTGGGCTCAGCTGGTAGCATCTAACTTCGTTTCGCCTAGTCTCACCGACCGAGCCAATCCCCCACGTTTATATTTGTAAATTTCATCCTGCCTCAATATCATTGGCACAATATTAATTATACTTGCTGATTTTTTTTTGTAAATACTTTTATAAAAGTTCTCGTAATATTTCTTCCATCTCGTTTAATCGAATTTTATCGTTTTGATACCACCAGCCTATTAATAATTCAAAGGCTGTCGCCATTCTATAATCTAATTGATTTGATTTTCTGGCGATAGGAACGGGCAAATTTCTACCCCTTCTCAATAAATCAAGTTCTTCCGTTGATAAATAACCCTGAATTATTAATAAAAGTTCATGCTGAACTTTAGCATTAACCTTATCAGTTGTCATTTTATGTAAGTCTTTTGCATTTTGGGTCTTAAATATTGTTATTTCTCTTATGAAAAGTTCCCAAACTGCGTCGCCTAAATATGCATAATTCCTCAAATTTATCTCATCCATTATTTAATTTTAGCATAAAAGCACTTTTTTAGTATTGATATTTATTTTTTTAGAAGTAAAATCATAGTATTCAATAGATAGTTTAGTAATTAAATGGGAGTGCTTTATGAAAAAACAAATTTTTACGCTAACAATGTGCTTGGTTCTAACAGCGCCCACAGCTTTAGCTGTCCGAACAAATAACGTAACGCCAAAAGCAAGAGTTAATCAGGAAATCAAATCGATAACCAAGTCTAATCTTAAGACAAACGGGGATGCATCTTTAAGTTCAAGAGACGAAGCAAAAAAAAGTTTTGAAGAAAAAAAGACGAAACAAAGAGAACGTATGTATAATGAACTCGGGCTTTCCCCTGAACAAAAGGCAAAAGCTGAAGCGGCAGATCTTAAATCAAAAGAGGAAGCAGTACCTTTGTTCAAAAAAGTTCAAGTAGAAGCTAAAAAACTGAAAGAATTAAGAACTAAAAAGGCTTCGGCGTTAGAAATTTGGAAACAAGAAAAAACTTTAAAAGCAGCCAAAAATAATCTTAAGAAGCACATGGAAGCTTCAAGAAAAGCCTTTGAATCTATTTTAACAAAAGAACAAGAAGTGAAATTCAGCTCAATAAAAGAAGGAAAAAAGAGAGAAATGGGCGAATTCAAAAAAAGTCATAAACACCATGGACCAAAATGCCAGTGTGCAGAACATCATAAAGCTGAACATATGGGGCCGACACTTGAAAATATAGAGCCAGATGGGTCTCAAGAACATCCATCAATGCCTTTCCCGCCAAAAGACAAAAAATAAATGAGGTTAAAAGCTTAATTCAATGAAAAAAGAAAACTCAGGCGATAAATTCGATTGTTGTGAGAAGATAGCCTGCGTCCGCTCTTTTATGTTATAATGCACTCAATGAACGATTTTATTCTAAAAAATGTTAATAGCAATTTGGAGAACGAGCTTGAGCAAATCGGATTTGATAAATCTTATCTGCACAAAGCCGTCGATAAATTTCGTTATAAAAATATAAAAATATTCGATTTAACTCTTCCGCAGGCAACTGTCTTAAAGCAAACTGCGATTTCTGTCGGGGCTGATTGTGCGCTACATAGAGAAACAATCACTTCAAAAATCGAAAAAACTGATTGTATTTTGGGAGGAAGTTTTTCTCAGCTAAAAAAAATATCCCAAAAACTTCGCAAACAACCTTTTAAATTGTCAAAATTGGCGGATTTAATAGACAAAAATTTAGATTTTAAATTTAATCCCCTGACCATAAATGCGACGGTATTTGATTTTACCAGACCTTATATTGTAGGAGTGTTGAATTTAACCCAAAATTCTTTTTCTGACGGCGGAGATTTTTTTGAATTTGACAACGCCGTAAAACATTTGTTTGAAATGATTGAAGACGGCGCAGATATAATTGAACTCGGCGCAGAATCGACAAAGCCTTCTTCTTCACCAGTTTCGGCTGAACTTCAACTTGAGAAATTATTGCCTGTTTTAAAATTAATAAAAGAAAAAGAAATTAAAATCCCAATCAGCGTTGATACGAGGAGTGCTGAGGTTGCCCAAAAATGTGTTGAAGCAGGTGCCGATATAATTAATGATGTTTCGGGGCTTGAGTATGACGAACTAATGGCTGAAACAGTTGCAAGACTGAATATTCCGATTATTATTCAGCACTCAAAAGGTACCCCCGAAAATATGCAAATTAATCCGACTTATACAAACCTGATGGATGAAATTTTTATAAAATTAAAAAACACAACAGATTTTGCTATTAAAAACGGTATAAAGCCTGAAAATATTATCATAGATGCAGGGATTGGATTTGGGAAAACAAAAGAGCAGAATTTTGAAATTATAAGCCGTGTTGAAGAATTATTTGCACTTAATTTCCCTGTTATGCTTGGGGTTTCCAGAAAAAATTTATTGGGTATAACGGACCAATCTAATGAAGCGAAAGACATTTTTACCTTAGCTCTAAATTCAACTATCATTGATAAAAAAATTAATTTTATTCGGGTTCATAACGTAAAATTACACAAGCATTTACTTAAGCTCAAGTGAGTCAAAATAAAGAACCTGAATTTCGCCCGGTTGTAAGTCTGTCTGAATTTTACCTTTTTGTATATGAGGAATACTTACTATTTTTATCGGTATAGACTGTAGCGCGTTATTCATCTTGGGAACATTAACTGTGGTAGTTTGTGATTTTTTGAAATTTAAATTCCCGATAACAATTACGGATTCTTTGTCATAGCTTCGTGCGTATGCAAATATATCAGGAGAAGATGTTTTTAACGGTATAAATTTACCTTTGCTCAGTGGGTTTTGAGCCATTAGTTTAAATTTATTCGCAATCATAAAATCTTGCAAAATATCATAATGGTTACCTGCCGGTTTTCTTGAAAAATTGAAAATATCTAGTTGCCCACGATGGACGAAATAATAATCATCATCCGTAAACGTTTTGGGAGCTTTTTTATTTCCCCAAAAATAAATGTAATTATCCCCCGTTGGAAAACCGTCGACATAATAGGGATTTAAAGGCAAAGTGGCATTTAACCAAACTATCATTTTACTATATTGAGAACCGTTTATCAATATAGGGCTGACTTGGTCGTGTGTTGCAAAACTTCCGATTACATTTTTAGGTGTCGGATATTGTTTGGATAAATCAATATCAAATTTAACGTGGGAAATTAAATCTTTTGAAGTTTTCCAATTCGTCAAATCAAAGTAGCTACCGTAGTATCCGTCAAACCCTGCATCCAAAAGCTTATTATAGGGCGTAAATACGGCATATTCAGAAATTGGTTTATTCCAAAGTGGCGAGGCTTCTGCCAAGAAAAGAAATTCGGGATTTCGCCCCCTTGCTTCATCAATCAATTTTTTCCAAAAAGAATAAGGCTTTATCGTCGGCACACTTGCTCTAATTCCATCCACATCCAAACTCATCATTAAATCCATAAATTCTGCATATAGATTGTAAACATCCAAGTTAATCTGCGACTCGCTACCAGCGTCAAGCAATCGGACATCTGTCCAATCGGCAGGGATTATAGGGGCATTATTTTTATCAGTTTTAAACAATTCAGGATTTTTTAAATAAAAATCATAAGAACCACAACATGGCAAATCAACAATTACCCTAATATTTCGTCTATGACACTCGCTAACAAATTTTTTCATCTCATTATAAGCAGTTGATTTAATATTTGAACTCTTCAATTGAGGATTAATTTCGTTAAAATTCAGCGTTGAATAGAGAGAGCCTGCTGTCCCTAGTGCTTTTACTTTGCCCGTTGTTGTGACCGGTAATAGATTGACTGTATTAATTCCATAAGTGACCAACTCATCTAACCTATCAATCGCGTTTGAAAAATTGCCTCTTTCTTCGCCTGCAGATTCGTCGATAATCCCGTCGCTATTCGTATCTTTGGCATTAAACGTTCTTATATTAATAGCATAAATAATGGCATTATTAGAGGCGAATAATGTTTTTAGGTCATTAATCCAAACATTAGCCGAAAATGTCTTTGGCGTAAAAAATAACAACGCAAAAAGTATTAAAAATATATTTCTAAGCTTTCTCATAGCTTTTATTTTAGCAGAAAAAAAATAAAGTTACCACAGTGTATTTCAATTATACCTGACACAAGTACGGCAAAATCACTAAAAATGCATATCTTGTACATTAGTCTCAAAAAAAATGAAGCAGCTCATAAGCCGGGTTCTGTTTTTAGATAATCATCTGTCTGGGATAATAATTACTTATTACCACTAGCGATTTTTCGGGAAGCGGCGGACAACCTTAATTTCCCATTCAATCTTGCATCCAATCGGGGTTTACCTGGCCAAAGTCTCTCAACTTTGCCGGTGAAGCTCTTAACTCACCGTTGCACCATCGCCTACTCCGCTTTCGCGGCTATCGGCAGTCTACTTTTCTGTGGCACTATCCACATGCTCACGCATTCCGGAGTTTCTCCGGCGATCTGTCCTTGAATGCCCGGACTTTCCTCACCTGATAAATCAAGCGCGATTATCCGACTGCTTCATGTTACATTCTAGCATAAAAATAAAAATTAAATTCTGAAAGTATCAGCAAACAGAGCTAAAAGAACCGCCGCCACCGTCACCGATTGAACATCCGCCCATACCGGCAGAAGCTACTGAACCAACTGTTTCTGTTGAACCAAAAGCAATTGACCCCACAGTTTCAGTTTGTGAAGCACATGCAAAGAAAGTTCCATCATTTAAATTGGAAAAATCAGGAGACCCGAAAATATCATGTCCTCCAAAAAAATCAAATCCACCATTATTATTATTGACTGTTGACAATATACTATTGATAGTTTCTATGCCACCATTTGAAAGAAGACTTGTTTCAGACTCTGGATTTGAAAGAAGACCTGCTGATGAGTTGTTAGCTGAGAACATAAAAGTAGTGAAGTCCATGGGGATTCTCCTTATATATCTTCGTATCACTTGCGTACATATATATAAACAAAAATAAAAGCCTCCGATTTCAATAAATATAGATTTTGTTACAAAAATATATAAATGCTAAACGTGCAAACAACTCAGATATTTTAATTAACTTGTGCAGTGGTTTTGCGTCATTGCGAGGCGAGGGGTTCTTAGGTGGAAAACCATTGAGGGGACGAAGCAATCTCATTCGCCTTTGGTCATGCTTCGGGGAGATTGCTTCGGTGTACATCTTTTGTCACATTCGGCACTCAAGGTCTCGCAATGACGCAAGAGGGACTGGCTTGAACAAGATTGCTT
>CAISJE010000093.1 GCA_903885635.1 uncultured bacterium | reverse complement strand
TATAATAGTGTCCCATACTTCGCTTTATTATCCCAAATACAGGCTCCACTGTACTCTGTCGCTTTTTGTATTTCTCCTTCTCCCTTAACATCCTGCTTTCCATTTCTTCTAATAACTCTTCTTTTTCCCAACGCTTTATTGTCCTGCCATTTTTACTCTCTGTGCAAATCCCCTTGCTCTCACAATCGTAGCACTCTTCACATCTGTATTGTTTGTATTTTAAGTCGTTTTTCCCGCTAACCATTTGGTTAAATGCTAATTCTTTATTCTTTGGACATATATATAGGTCTTCTTTTTCATCATTTCTATCTAATTCATCAAAATAGTCTTGGATATGTTTCTCAATTGACTTGATTTTGTCTTCTATTTTCTTTTTTGTAAAGTTATTTTTATTGCCGTTGACGGCAGGGAACTTGCTGCCATCAACGGCAATGAGTTCGCATCCGAATAATCCTATTTTTTTTGCATTTCAAGGTAAACTCTTTAAACACCTGTTTTATTGCTTTATTATTATCTTTTCTAAAATTAGTTTTTACACAGCGTCAAGGGGCGAGGAGTGCTACGGCTATTAGCTTTTAGGTGTTTATATGTTTTTGCACTGGCGTAATTGGGGCAAGGACTTGATTTTTTTTATTTTTGTATTAAGATAATATTACAAACTTATTTCCTAAGGGGAAATCAAAAGCAATTTGAGTATTTATAAATAATAAAAACCAAAGAGTTTTGGCGGTTAACAAGAAAGAACTGGTAGCTGTGACGGCTTTAATAAAACAGAAGATTTCATTAATCGAGTACCTAAGGGGAATTTCAATTTACAACACCAGAGGATTTACATGATTAGAAAGTTAGTAGTTTTCACTATTACAGTAGTGTGCTTACTATGCCCTCAAGTCAGAGCAAATCAACATAGCGTTTCAAATGTTAAAGAGTCTATTGTTAAACATTCATTAGACTTGGGCATTGATCCTGCTCTTGCGTTAAGTATTGCTAAATCTGAATCAGGATTCAGACATGAGGCCAGAAGTTCACACGGGGCGGTTGGAGTTTTTCAACTTATGCCGTCAACAGCCAAAAGGCTCGGAGTTAATCCGTATTATTTGAGCGATAATATAAAAGGCGGGTTAATGTATTACAAAAAATTGTACAATATGTTCGGTTCAACTGAACTCGCCCTTGCCGCTTACAATGCGGGTCCGGGGGTTGTAAAAAGGTACAATAGAGTTCCTCCGTACGGAGAAACAAGGCACTTTGTTTCAAAAATCATGACTGAATATAATCGTCAAAAAATAAATCCCGATCCGGCGATTTTGAAAGCAAGAAATAATAAGAATCAGAGCGTAAAACAAATTGTTTCAAAACCGATTGTTCAAGTTGTTACTGAAAAAGCAGAACCTAAAGCTCCAATTCCACTCGAGATGCCGGCTCAAGGAATTGTGTAACTTAAAATTCGGAGAATATTTAACAAAAAAATGTTAAGTTTTTGCTTAGCGTTTTTTTGCTATTCTTGCATCTCGGCATGAAAAATATATCTTTACCAATGGTAACTTAGGCTATACTAAATCCAAATAGTTCTTGATAAATTGAATTTTAACAGAGAGGAATTATATTTATATGAAAATTCTTTTGGTCTACCCACAATATCCCCAAACATTTTGGAGTTTAAAACATGCTTTAAATTTAGTTGATAAGAAAGCCGTAATGCCCCCGCTCGGATTACTAACAATTGCTCCAATATTGAAAGAACACGAACTGAAATTAATCGATATGAATGTAACTTCTATTTCGGACAGCGATATTTTGTGGGCTGATTATGTTTTTGTCAGTGCAATGATTACCCAAAAAGACTCCGCAAAAGATTTAATATGTAAATGTGAGAATCTTGGAATAAAAACTATAGCAGGGGGACCTTTATTTAACAATTTACAACACGAATTCTCAGAAGTAAGCCATTTTATTTTAAACGAGGGTGAAATAACCCTTCCTTTATTCTTAGAGGATTTAAAAAAAGGAACGCTCAAGAAAATATATTCTTCTAATGAAAGACCGGATATTGATAGTGTGCCTATTCCACGATGGGATTTGATTAACTTGAATGATTATGCCAAAATGCCGCTTCAGTTTTCGAGAGGCTGCCCCTTTGATTGCGAATTTTGCGATATCGCAAATCTCAACGGAAAAGAGCCGAGAGTGAAAAGTCCGGCTAAATTTATGGAGGAATTAAATTCACTCTATGACGCAGGTTGGCGAGGCGCGATAATGGTAGTGGATGATAATTTTATAAGTAGTAAAACAAAGGCAAAGGCTTTGCTTAAAGAACTAATCCGCTGGCGGAAAGAAAAAAATTACAAATCGACTTACGTGACGCAGATTTCTTTAAATTTGGCGGATGACGATGAATTATTGATGTTAATGCAAAATGCCGGATTCAGTTCGGTTTTTATCGGATTAGAAACCCCCTCCTTAAAAAGTCTTGAAGAATGTGGCAAATTTCATAATAAAAATCGCGATATGATTAAAGATATTAAAAAAATTCATAGCCATGGGATGGAGGTTTATGGAGGGTTTATCATCGGATTTGACCAAGATGACGAAACAATTTTTGATACTCAGTTTAAATTCATACAAGATGCCGGAATAGTTGTCGCAACCATTGGTTTGCTTAACGCATTGCCCGGAACCAAGCTTTATTGGCGCCTAAAAGATGAAAATAGGCTTACAAACATATCTTCGGGAAACAACATGGATTTTTCAACTAATATTATTCCTAAAATGGATAAAGACTTGCTAATCCGTGAGTACAAAAAACTTTTGCTGTCACTTTATTCCGCTGAACAATACTATAAAAGGATTTTAAACTTTCTGAAAGACTATAAAAATCACAGTAGCGGGCGTTTAACTTTTTATTTTATAACCGTATTTTTTAAGTGCTTGTATACACTTGGGCTTAAAGATAAAAATAGGTTTTACTTTTGGAAAACATTTGCAATATGCTTATTCAACTATCCGACATCGTTACCCAAATTTCTTACCCAGGCAATATATTTTGTTCATTATGAACAAATTTTTACAACTGAAATTTGTGAAGTGAGGGTAGAAGAAAAAGAGTCTCGTGAAGTGTTTGCCTCAAATAGATAATGGCTTCTCGGAGTTTATAGGTACCCTTTAGCTTCACCAATATATATAGTTGAAGTCAAATGTAACAGGTCAGCAGGATTTTAGTGTGGCTAAAACTCTTTAGCAATAAGTGTTGAACACTCCTCCTCCCTTGCGGCACTACTGTCCGAGATAATTTTTGCAAAAAAAGTGCATAGTGAGCATTATTAATACTTTTGTCCTAAAATATAGTTGTCGAGACTTGTTTTTAGGAGTTCACTATGCACTATCAAAATACCATAATCGGAAAAATTTTA
>CAISJE010000092.1 GCA_903885635.1 uncultured bacterium | reverse complement strand
TATTTCTATTTTCCGCATTTGTGCAGGTGTTGCCATATCAATATCCCTTGATTCCAAATCAGCATATTTTTTATTCGGACGTTGCCACTTGCCTGCGGCGATGGCTTTTTCGGATAATATTTCAACTAAAATTTGTGCTTCGGTAAAAGTCAGGTTTTTACAAGTTGCAACTCCAAAACTCATTAACATTTCACGATAAACCTCATCATCAAGTCCTAAAATGTTTTTGAGAGTGTGTAATTGCTTAATTTGCGAGAAGGAAATCATATTTGCACCCCTCTCTGATTGCCAATTCTTTTCCTCTGTGAATTCCGAATTGAACCCCAAGGGCAAAAATTGCCAATGCTATTAAAAATATGTAAAATGCGTCTTCTAGTTTACTCATTTTTCCTCAAATTATTATCTGATTAATGCTTGCCTGAATTATCTCTTTGTCTATTTCTGTGTTGTTTATTTGAGCGAGCTTAATTGCACGCACAAGGAGCTTCGTTAAAACTCTTGTGTTGCCAGCTGAATTCTCAAAAAGCAATTTGTGCAACACTTTATTACTTGGCAAAACTGATTGGATAATACACTTTGCATCGGTTTCAGTCAGCCCCGTAAGTCTTGTCGCAATTCCAACTCTTGAAAATAATTGTGCGTACTGCCTTTTTTCTCCTCGCAGGTTCATAATTAATCGAGGCATACCTACAAGCAAAATGCCGATATTCGCCTTGTCATAAATTCTTCTTAAAAGCTCTAATGCCTTATACGGAAGGTGTTCCGCTTCGTCAACAATGATTAATCTACCTGATGATTTTAATTTTGTGATAATGTCTGAGAACATATTATGAATTGTACCCAGCCCATCAAATCCAAGTTTTTTGTGGATTTCTGAAAACAAAACTTTTGTAGTGTAACCTAAATCAGCTTCTATCAAAATAACATCTGTATTTTCTATGGCATATTTTTTCACCGCATAAGTTTTGCCGACTCCAGGATCCCCACAACAAACTCCGATTTCGCCATCAACGTGGCAAATTCTAGCTATGTCATAAACATCCTCAACAATAGTCGTGTTCACAAACTCAATACTGATTTTCTTCTCACGAAGTTTTTCTATTTCAAGGAAGTTTTTAACAGCTTCATCAATCTTTTTGACATTGCCACTATAGGTTCCAGCGAGCCAAAGATGTAGTGTGGCATTTGACATATTTATCGCACGGCTAACGTACGACAAGGTATAACCTTTTGCTTTAATTAATTTTTTCAGTTCTTCGTTTAAGTTCATGGTCTAATCCTTACATTGCTTGTTGAGCACGTCTTTTTTGACTCTCGCTCAAGTAAATTTTTCTCTTTGGCTCAAATTCGGTAACATATTTTGTTGAAGGTTTTTCAGTATTTCTTTGAATATTGATAACCTCATCCATTTTTGTATTGGCAATTTTTGAGACCTTGTTTTGGGCAACAAAATCGGTTTTATCAAGACTTCGCTTCAAGTTTTCGATAAGCTCTGAGTTGCTCGGATTGTACTGCGTTTTGATATATTCTTTCAGGGCTTTCTGCTCTTTTTTCTTTTCAGAAAAAGCCTCTTTCAATGCCGCTTTATCAACATCTGTATCCGCACTGAATTTAACCGCCAGCGACAATTTCGCATCACCAATAAACGAATCATCGGTCACGTCAAAAGCCCACGCATCTTGATATGCAACCGGATCTCGTCTCAAATAAACTTTTTTACCTTTTTTAGCAATCATCCACTCTGCCCAATAAGTTATTTTCAATTCATTGTCAACAATGCCGTTTCTACCGATAGTGAATGTTTTTGAAACTCGCATACAGAAAAGTTTTAGAGCATTTTTATTAATAACTTTTTTAACTTTAAACTCTTCGGCCCAAAGTTCGTCAGGGCATTTGCCTTGCAAAATTTTGCCATTGGATGGCATTTTATTTAAAACATTTAAGACAAAATCATCAAAAACAGTTTTAAATTCGTCAAAATTCATAATCTGATTTTCTTTAATTTCTTTGCTTAATTTTTCAGGTCTTTCCACCACACTTCCGCCTCTATACCCAACAAAGTGTTTTGATAAAAGGTTCTTAACCTTTAAAAAATCACGCTCTATCGGCTTTGTTTGGGCATTGTACGGCAGTGCAAAATGGGTTATTACATCTAAATAACTGAGCATTGCCGTTGATTTATCTTTATCATAGTCAGCTTTTACGCTACTTCTACCACCGGCAAAATCTTTGCAACGGTAATCTTTTCCGTTATCCAAATAAATATCGCTCGGCAATCCAAATGCTAATACAGCATAATAAAATGACTGAAAAATATGGTCGGAGTTTGGGCTTTCAAAGTGTAAGTGCCAACCGAGCCATTTTGAGGTTTTAACATCTCTAAAAACTGTTACCCAAGGGAAGTACACTTTCCCATTAACCATCACGGCCACGTCTATTTGAGCGTGGTCTGACACCCAAAAAGCACCGGCGACGATGTCAGAATAATCACGCGAAACATATTTTGCATATTTTTTATTCCAAGCCTGTTGACCGTATCTTGCTAAGTATATTGCTTGTTGAGGTATTTCAGATTCTACTCGTCTTACAAACGAACGAGTACAAGGGAAGCTTGCCGCTGAGACATCTTGAAATTGTCTTGCGTAGCCTAAAGTCATTTTCCAACATATAAATGCGGATGGGGCACCTTCTTTTAGGAATAGCGATTTAAAGTATTCAAAAGGTTCGGTGTCAATACTATTTTTACCTTTTTTGTGTCCGTTTTGTGAAACAAGCCCTGCGACACCTTCATTTTCATACTTTTTTCGAGCAGACATTATGCTTTGATAAGAAGCTTTATCGGCAGGATTTTCATTGTTCCATTTTTCTAAAAACTTTTTTATTTGGGAATATTTCATTCCAGATGTTTGATTAATTAGTTTCATATATTTATCGGCTTGCTTTTTAGCCCAATCAGGAGCATTTGAATAGATTTCTAAACTTAAGTCCTTTGGGATTTGTGGTGTAAAGTGAGCATTGTATTTGTCTTGGTAATTTTGGGGTAGTGAAGATAGCAGAACTTGGTAATTCTTGAATTTTCCTGTTTTATAGTCCTTAAATATATATTTGCTTGATAAACAGTTACGACGTAAAGTTTCTTTTAAAACTTTAAGAATGTCAGATAATTCGTTTATGTTAATCCAATTTTCTTCGTTCATCATAATTTGTATCTAATAGACCCCTTTTTTCTATTTGTCTAAAAATCCACCTATCGAATTTAGGATTTTTCTGTTCGCACTTCATTAGTTTGCTTATCTGTCCCGTAGATAATTTTAGCTCTCTGGCTATTTCTGATTGTTTTATTTCTAAAATATCAACCGTCATCCTTAGCCAGTATGCTTTGGGCAACACACTGTCCTTCATTTTTGCCATCCTCTTCTATTTCAGCCTGCGTTCATCCAGCGAACATTAATAGCCCAAGATAGAAACGATTTATAAACAATTACCCGCCAGGGCGATATATGGCAAAATCATCTGTATGGTTGAGTTTTCAGAGTGTTTTTTTACATATTCTCTCTTGGCTGATAAGTCTATTATATGCGTGAGTTTTCAGAGGTAAAGGGCTGAAAATTAAGACTTGTAAAAAGTTTCCACCGTTTTTTTATAAAAAACAAATTATCATTGTTTAGTTGTTATAATGATGTGGAAACATGTTTCCATTACAAAAGTTAATAAATTCGTCATATGGAGCTTATATGTTTATTTTGAATGAAAAACTTTAATAAAGCGAAAAGGCTAAAGTATTATAATAAACGGGAAATTGGATAATGGATAATGAAGCAAAGAAATTATTAAAAACTATGCTCGGCGTTGATGCTGAATTTAAAGATGGTCAACTTGAAGCGATTAAGTCAGCTTTGTCTAAAAATAGAGCACTGATTGTTCAAAAAACTGGCTGGGGAAAGAGTATTGTTTATTTTATAGCAACTAAAATTATTAGAAAACAAGGTCAAGGTCCAACAATATTAATAAGCCCTTTAATCTCTTTAATGCGAAATCAAATAGAAAATGCAGAGAAACTTGGACTAAAAGCTTTTACAATAAACTCAGCAAATCAAGAAGAATGGGAAGATATTAAACAAAAACTTTTATCTGATGATTGTGACATTTTATTATTAGCACCGGAAAAACTTGGGAATACTGCAATCATAAAAGACATAATTAATTCTATTCCCAAAGGTATCGGCATGTTTGTTGTTGACGAAGCTCACTGTATTTCTGATTGGGGACACGATTTCAGACCTGATTATAGAAGGATAATTGATTTTTTAAATAATTTACCACCAAATGTTCCAGTTATGGCAACTACAGCCACCGCAAATGAAAGAGTTATAGAAGATATAGCTAATCAATTAGGTGAAAATATTACTATTTTAAAGGGCCCTCTAACCAGAGAGTCTTTAAGCATACAAGTTATAAAATTAAACGATCAAGCAGAACGTCTCGCTTGGCTAGCCGCTAATATAAGTAAATTCCCAGGAAGTGGAATTATTTATTGTTTAACGGTGCAAGATTGTGAGAAAGTAGCAAAGTGGCTACAACTTAATAATAATTCAGTCAATGCTTATCATTCAAAACTTGACTCTGAAATTAAAAAAGATATAGAAATTAAATTCATGAATAATGAGATTAAAGTTATTGTTGCGACGGTAGCCCTCGGAATGGGTTATGATAAAGCAGATATAAATTTTGTTATTCATTATCAAAGACCAGGCTCAATTGTTTCTTATTACCAGCAAATAGGTAGAGCAGGCAGAAAACTAGATAATGCTTACGCTATATTATTGAATGGAATAGAAGACGATGAAATTCAAGAGTATTTCATAAAAACTGCTTTCCCAACACAAAAAGAAATGAATGAAGTAGTTAGTTATGTTGAACAAAAAACAAGTGTCAGGAAAAGAGAGATACTTAAATCTCTTAATATCAAACCATCAAGGTTAGACAATATCGTAAAATTTTTAGAGGTTGAAAATATAATAACTAAAAATGGCCCCTCTTATTCTAGAACTTTACATCAATGGAGACCCGACCTTGAAAAAAGCAAAAAAATAACAGAACAAAGAGTCGCTGAATTAAAAGAAATGCAAGAATATACTGACGTTGATACTTGCTATATGAAGTTCATCTCTGAAAAACTTGACGACCCGTATGCGAAAGACTGCAATAAATGTAAAAATTGCTTAAATAAAAATATTGTCTCAATTGATATTAAAGAAAGTGAAATAATAGCTGCAACAAAATTTTTAAAAGAGGAATTTTTAGAAATAAACCCACGGAAACAGTGGCCGGAAGGTATTAAAGCCGAAGGGAAAAAAGGTATCAGGCCTGAAGAGTGCAATGAAATTGGTAAGGCCCTTTGCTCATATGGAGATGCTGGTTGGGGTAAAATAGTTAAAATTGATAAATATGAAACTGAATACTTTAGCGATGCCTTGGTTGATGCAAGTGTAGAACTAATAAAAACTTGGACTTTTTCAGAAAAACCCTCTTGGATAACTTATGTTCCTTCTTTAAATCGTCCTACATTAGTTAAATCTTTCGCTTATAGAGTTGCAAATAAGTTAAACCTTCCATGCTATGATGCAATAGACAAGGTTCAAAAAACAGAACAACAAAAAACAATGGAAAATAGTATTATGCAATGTGCAAATGCTGTAAAAGGCTTTAGTATTAATAGTAATTGTCAAAATGGTTCAGTCATCCTAATTGACGACATGGTTGATTCAAAATGGACTTTAACAGTATGCGGAAGCTTGTTAAAAGAAAATGGAGCAAATTTGGTATATCCATATGCTATTGCCTCAACTGCAGGGGGTAGAGGTGAAGAATAATGAATAAATATAATGATGATAGCTATGCAATGCTTTTACTCTGTTCTAATTTATCTTTGAATAAAAAAGATGATACTTTAAAACCATTAACAATAGTCCAATGGGGTAAAATGGCAGAAAAATTACTAGACTTATCACTTACTCCTAAGAATCTTCTTGATATGAGTAGTGTTCAATTAAAAAAAGATTTATCTTTAAACGAAGACGAAACTCTAAGAATACAAAGTCTTCTTGCTCGTTCAGGACAATTGGGATTAGCGATAACGGATCTTTCAAACCAGGGAATTAATATAATCACAAGGTCAGATACCGACTATCCGGTAATTCTCAAAAAGAAATTGAAAAAATATAGTCCTGCAGTTATATATTATGCAGGAAATTTAAATTTGATAAAACAGAAAAGTATATCAGTAGTGGGCTCAAGAAATATTGATGACAAAGCATTAGATTTTACAGTAAAACTTGTAAAAAAATGTTGCAATGAAGGCTTTTGTGTTGTATCAGGTGGTGCAAGAGGCGTTGACACCGTGGCTGAAAATACAGCCATAAATGAGAATTGTAATGCGATAACATTCGTTGCAGATAGCATGTCCAAGAAAATTAAAAATATAGATGTAAGACAATCCATTATGAATAATAAAAGATTAATAATGTCTGCGGTTCATCCTGATGCTGGTTTTAAAAGTTTTAATGCAATGGACAGAAATAAATATATTTATACACTCTCTAATTATGCAATTGTTGTTTCTTCGGATTTTAATAAAGGTGGCACGTGGGCTGGAGCTAAAGAAAACCTTAAAAATAATTGGGTTCCTTTATTTGTAAGGAGTGATATTAATGTACCAGAGGGTAATAAAAAACTATTAGCTGAACCAGAAATCAAGCCAATTAGCACTGATATTATAATAAATGAATTAATTAAAATTTCTGAATGGTTCGAATCAAGCAATAAAGAAACAGTTGGTCAAATACCTCTGTTTTAGATATAAAAATCTTTTGTATCGGGTTCAGCAGTATCCCACTCAGAGGCAAGGCGTGCATAAAAACCCATTACTTTATCAATTTTTAACCATTCCTTTTGGGCAATCATTGATAAAAGACCTGCCATTTTATTGACCATATATTTGTTCAACTGCATCATATCATCTTGAGAAAGCTGGTTGTTTGCGTGCATATCTTCTATCGGGCCGCTTCTAAAAGCATACTCTGTTAGTGCTTTAGATAATAAATCTATACTTTTCTCATCCAAAGTCAATTCTTGAAAATCTTTAATCTTATCCATACTCAAATCTCCTAAATTAAATTTATTCTAACACAAAACTTCAAGATTTTATCTTGATTTTGTATCAGCAACCCTTGGAAAAGTTTCCACAGGTTTGAGAAGTTTTCCCTCACATTTTTGAACATTTTGAGATAAAAAAAATCTTTCTCGTTCTATGTGTCAAAGTTTCTCATTCTATCTGTCAATCTATACTAGGTCAAAAGCCGAATTTTACCCATCTAAATTCAAATCAAACCATGCAAGAAACATGCAAATGGATGCAATAAAATGAAAACAAATCAAACTGGCTTCCGACTAAAAATGGCAAAAAAGCAAGCCTCAAACTCGCTTATAGCTTGAACGTCCGTTTCAGATTAAACTATCCGTTCAAATCAAATTACATGATAAAATACAGTGAGGGTATAGTCAAAATATGGACAAAATAAAAAGGGCCTCGGCGAAAACCGCTGAAACCCTTTATTTATAAATACGCCCGGAGGGATTCGAACCCCCGACCTTCCGGTTCGTAGTGTAATTTACAAGTTTTATAGGGTTTAATTAAGCTTAATGTTTACAATGGTTTTAGCCATTTGTAAGTTTTATATAACATGGTAAAACTACACAAAATTACACAAGAGTACACAAGAGTACACAAGAGTACACAAAAGCATTTATGTAGCCTGTAAAATCACGTCCCCTGTTAATTCCCACAAGGGCATATAAAATAGTTGTTACAGATAGCTTACTCAAGGGCTTGTAAATAAAGGTTATAAAACACTAGGCTTAAAGTGTTTAACAGGGCTTGTACGTTATTATACAAGCCCACACTACCCCGACCTGCCCCTTTGGTTCTGACCTGATACTGAAACTTTACCGCAGGAGGGGGTTCGAAATATTTACACCATTTTTTTTAAATGGCATAAATAGAACTAATAATAAAATATTTTTATTGAATTAGGACACAAATTTGCCCTTTTCTGGATTTTATTCTAAAATAGCAAAATGATAGAAAAACCTATTTTAGCTATAATAGTACCTTGTTACAATGAAGAAGAAGTTGTTAATGCAACTTACTCGGCACTTTCTGATGTTTTAAAACCGCTTATTGAAAGTGGGAAAATTGCCACTAACAGTTATATCTGCTTTGTTGATGACGGTAGTAAGGACACAACTTGGGAGATAATTACCAAATTGTCCAAAGAAAACAATTTGACTAAAGGTTTAAAATTATCAAGAAATTTCGGGCATCAAGCTGCAATAATAGCTGGATTAACTAAAAGTGAGGCTGATATTTTTATAACTATTGATGCGGATTTGCAGGATGATGTAAATACTATCTATCAAATGGTCGATAAATATCTGGAAGGATTTGAAATAGTTTACGGAGTCAGAAACGATAGAAGCTCTGATGGATTCTTTAAACGCCATATATCTGAATTCTATTACAAATTATCAACATATTTGGGTGTAAATGGAATTTATAACCATGCTGATTTTAGGCTTATGTCAAAGAAAGTTGTGGATATTTTAAAAAATTTACAGGAATGTAACATTTATTTAAGAGGGCTTATACCAAGCTTGGGTTTCAAATCTTGCTCTGTTTATTTTTCTAGAAAAAAAAGAGTCGCAGGAACTGCTAAATATAATTTCTTCTCTTCGTCTGCACTTGCAATCGATGGAATTACATCATTTTCGACTACGCCTTTGCGTTTAATAACAATTTTAGGTTTTATATGTTTCTGTATTGCTGTTTTAATGAGTATTTTCTCTATTATCAGCTATATTTATTTAAAAAATGTTCAAGGTTGGGCATCATTGTTTATTTCAGTATATTTTCTTGGAGGCATACAGCTACTTTCTGTTGGTATTATCGGAGAATATATAGGTAAAATTTATAAAGAAACAAAGCAGCGTCCGAAATTTCTTGTGGAGGAAAGAATTGAATAAAAAAGAAACAGAGGAAATATTCCATGATGGTTGGGCTAATAGTATAGATATATTAGACATTATGGTTGATGAAGCATTTGAAGCTTGTTCATCTCCTGAAAATAAAATCATACTAAATAAGTTAGGAAACGTTGAAGGCAAAAAAATACTCGAACTAGGCTGCGGGGCAGGAGAAGCATCTGTATATTTTGCAAAGATGGGAGCTTTAGTTACATCTACTGATATTTCAAAAGGCATGCTGAATTTGGCCGACAAGCTGGCAAAAGCTCATCATGTTTTATTAACGACCAACCAATCTTCATCTGATAAAATTGGTTTTGAAGATAATAGTTTCGATATTGTCTATGCTGCAAATTTACTTCACCATGTTGATATGGAAGATACTATTAAAGAAGTAAAAAGGGTTTTAAAGCCCAATGGTATATTCGTAGGTTTTGACCCTTTAGCTCATAATACGCTAATAAATATTTATAGAAAGATTGCAACAGATGTCAGAACAAAAGATGAGCATCCCTTAAATATATCAGATGTGAAAATATTTGAAAAATATTTTTCTGAGGTTACATATGACGTTACTTGGTTTTTTACTCTTTTTATTTTTTTAAAATATTTTTTTATTGATGGAGTAAATCCTAATAAAGAACGATATTGGAAAAAAATCATTATTGAACATGAAAAAATAAAGACAATGCACAATTTTTTAGAAAAACTGGATATAGTTTTTCTAAAAAAATTCCCTTTTTTGAAAAAATACTGCTGGAATATTGTTTTTGTTTGTAGAAAATAAATCTATAAAATATTTTATTTTCACATTAATTCAGGCAACATTCGAAAATAATTATTGTGTAAGGAATATTGCATAAATCTTCTCTTATGCTTACTTTAATATTTGAAAAATATTTAGAGAAAAGTTTAAAATAATCTTCTTTTGTTCTGACAAATTGCCCTCTGTCATTTTTCAGAAGCCATTTTTTTACAACTGATTGGTTTTCCGTGTAACAACCATCAAAAGTGACAAATCTACCACCTTGTTTTAAGTTTTTACTGGCAAATGAGATTAATTTCTCAGACTCGCTGTCATCAAGATGGTGCAAAATTGCATTTGCCATAACAATATCAAACTTTTCTTCAAAATCTTGGGCAAAATTCACTCGCTGACAAAAGAAAGAATAATTTTTTTGATTTGGAAATTTCTTCTTTGCATTTTCTATATACAAGCTGGAATCATCAAAACCCACATAATCAATATCTTTTGGTAAGTAACTTACCATATTGGCAGGACCGCAACCGATATCCAAAATCCTGTCGCCTTCTTTTGCTTTAACGTAATCACTGCAATAGATTTTTCTTAGCTTATAATCTCCGACAAGTTTTTGCCAAAGTGTATAAATTTGTGGAATTGATAAAAGTTTTTTAATTCTCATTTTCTTCTTTCTTTTGTTTTTTACTAAGTTGTTCATATATAATTAGCCCCATAAAAATCAACATTAAAATGGGATTTATTATTATGCCATAAGTAACAAGCTGAGTCATATGCTCGACATGTAACCATAAAAAGAAAATTTTCTTTGGGATTAATAATAAGCCCAAAAGAATTGTATAAGTTAAATCTAATTTAGTTTTTTCTTTAGCATTCACAAATAACCATATTGGGATAAAAAGAAAAATTAATTTGTAGTCAATTATAATATAAGGAACTAACAACATATTTAATGTTAACAATGTTATTTTTTTCCAAAAGACATCTTCTTTATAAGTAAAAATAATTGTAATCATAGTTATAATAGAAGCGATAAATATGTACAATTTTTCAAGCACCAAGGTAGTGGTAACATGATTGTAAACACATAATAAAAATTTTAATGCCCCAAACAAAGAAGATGATTCTGACATTCCGTTGCCACTAATATTATATATCCAAAGCTTTTTAAATATTACTAAACTTTGGATATAAGTTGTGATTTGATGAAAAAACCCACCCTTAAAACATAAAAAACTACCAATAATCAATAAGCCCGATATTAATAAACTCAAAAAGAATTCCTTGTATTTCTTTTTAAATAAAAATAATAGTAGAAATAAAAGTGGAAAAGGCTTTATTGCATTTTGAATACCAAGCAATACTGCACTTAATAAATACTTTTTGCTTTTAAATAAATAAACAAATCCTGCAAATATGACAAATAAAAACATATCAAAATTACCCCGGTCTAATGCATAAAGAATCGGATAGGAAGTAATGGTAAGAATAAAAATGTTTTTAATATTTTCCATTTTTGTTAACCCTGGAATATAGAAAAATTTAATATTCAGACATGTTAGAAATGTTAAAAACCCTGATGCAAAAATAATATATGACAATAATTGGTTTTTGATAAAAGTGAAAGGAACAAGTAGCAGATATGCCAATGGGAAATAAGTTAGCCACGAATCAGGGTGACTATATGGTGCAAAGCCCTTGACTCTATTTACTGTACTTGTAAAATCACTAAAAGCTTCTTGTGGAACACACAAAGGTGTGTTAAATGGGTAACTAAGCCCCAAGTAAGATCCTAAAACATAATGAATTATTACCGCTAATACAAACCCGACTAATACTATACTTGATAAAATTGTGATTTTCTCAGATTTTTCCATTAGCCAGCCTTTCATTTTTACTTGTAGAAAACTGTTCATATATAATTAATCCCATAAAAATCAACATTAAAATAGGATTTATTATAATTCCGAAAGACATAAGTTGAGTCATTCCATGGGCATGGACAAAAAGTACGAAAAATTGTTTTGGTATGATTAATAATCCAAAGAGTACGGCATAAGCCGAATCGAATTTTGTTTTTTCTTGAGTGCTTACAAATAGCCATATTGGAATAAATAAAAATATTAATTTATAGTCATCTATCACATACGGCAAAAGCCACATTAGAAGTGTTAATAAAGTTATTTGTTTCCAAAACGTTTTTTCTTTTTGTGTGAAAAACAATGTAATAGCTGTAATAATCAAACTTAAATAGCTATAGACCTTTTCCAATTGAATAGTAGAAAAAATAGTCGTATATTTACAAAATAGAAGCTTCATTGCCATAAATAGGGAAGATGTATTAGACATGGCGTTGCTATTAGAATTATTATAAACATAATTCATTTTAAAAATTAATAAATTTTTGATAAAAATAGTTATTTGCTCAAAAAATCCCCCCTTCAAAAACATAAAACCGCCAATTACTAGCAATCCGGTTATTAATATGCTCAAAAAGAATTCTTTATATTTCTTTTTAAATAAAAATAAGATTAGAAAGAAAATCGGAAAGGGCTTTATCGCATTCTGAATGCCCAGTAATACTGCACTTAGTAAATATTTCTTCGATTTGAATAAATAAACAAACCCCGCAAGTAAGATAAACAAAAACATATCAATATTACCTCTGTCTAAAATATACAAAATGGGGTAAGAGAGAATACTAATAATGAAAATGTTTTGAAAATTCTGTAATTTTGTTAAATTTGCACAAGTGAAATTTTTTATGTTCATATAAACAATAGAAACCAAAAAGACTGACGCAAAAATAAAATATGCAATTAACGGATTTGAAATAAGTGAAAATGGAAATAATAAAATATATGCCAACGGGAAATAGCATCGCCAAGGATTTGGAGCATCAAACGGATAAAGCCCATTCGCTATTGGCATAATTCCAATAAAATCACTAAAGTGTATCTCTGGCGAGAAAAGGAATGTATTAAAAGGAAAAGGAAGTTTTAAATATGCCCCCAAAGTATAGTGAACAATGACTGCTACGACAAATCCAACTAGCACAATATTGGATATTAATAAAATTTTTTGCGACTTTTCCACTTATTATCCTCCCCAATCAACCATTATAAGGTATGCAATTATTCTATCATGGATTTTTTTTTGATGCATTGTATTAAGCAACAACTTAACTGCCAGCTTACATAAAATTAATATTTGTGGTATTATTAATTTTATGAAAAAGAAGTTTTGGTATATTTTTTTTGCAGTAATAATACTAATTTTTGCTCTGATAATAAGATTGAATAATTTAGATAAAATTAGTGGATTTTGGTATGATGAAAGCACAATCTATTCAATAGGGTCACAGAAAATCCTTTGGGGGATGTTACAAGAGGACGCTCACAGATTTCTGCTATTCCCGTTATATTTTTTAGCATATAAAATATGGATTATCTTTTGGGGAAATTCAGATTTAACAATCAGGTTGATGTCCGTATTTTTTGATATGGCGTCGCTAATTTGCACTTATTTTGTCGGCGTTCAGTTTGCACTGGCAATAAATAAAAATGAACAAAAGTATAGAATTGGAATTTTTAGTATGTTGCTTTACGGGATAAATTCTTCTTTTATTTACTATGCACAAGAAGCTAAATTTTATGCAATGACTTTTTTCCTTGTAAATCTTTTAATCCTTTTTTGGCTAAAATTTTTACAAAATCCGAACAAGAAAAATACTGTTTCGTTTTTGGTTTGTAATGCTTTACTTTTATATACTTACACCTCGCAAATTTTGTTAGTATTTTCAATACAACTTGCAACTCTTTTATATTGGTGGATTAAGAAAGAAAATTTCAAAAAACATAGGAATTATTTTGTAGGGTCGTTAATTGTATTAATACCGTTATTTTTAATCATATCAACTAATAAAAATTATTTTTCAGGAAATTTTGATGCCGTATTTTCTGATAACTCATTTATATTTCTAGTTGTTCAAAATTGGTTTTCACCTATTTTAACGGGCCTCCAAAATAATGTATTCAATTATCACTTTGTAATTCTTTCAAATATCCTCAACTTAAGATGGATATTATACGTCTTTTTTCCTATCATTTTTTATTTTATTTTAATAATAAAAGGAAGTAAAAGGGAGCTTTTACCAAAATTGTTGTTAGCCGTAGTTGCAATTTATTTGTTGTTACATATTACAATCAGCGACTTTACACCTTATTCAGTTCTTGTCAGATACGTTTTGCCCGCATTATCTTTTATAATTCCTGTAGCTGCAAACGGACTTGATAGATTTTGTAATAAAAAATTCAATTATTTTTTATTGATTTTATTCATTATCTCTAATTTATACATTTTAAACTGCCCCATTGGAGCAACTAAAATCCAAAGACCAGATGGGTATAAAAGTTTGGCGAATGTATTGATTGAAAATAAAATCAGCCCAAATCAAAACTTTATTCTTCCGATAAGGGTTTCGCTATTGGATAAATATTACAATATTTCAGGTGAAAAATTTAGCTTATATATGCTAAATTCAGAAGAATATCAAAAAACATATTTAACCCAAGATGAATTAAATGAAATAAAAAATAAACGTAATTTGTTTGAAAATTACAAACGTTTTTTATTGTCTTCAGAAGTCCCACAAGAACTTGAACAATTAATAAAAAGAGACTTCGTTGATAAAATTAAGACTGGTGGCAATCTAGTTCTGATAAGAGATTTAGGTATCTGTATTTTTAACGATAAGCAGATTAAAGATATCACGAGCCATGAAGAATTTTATAAAAGAAACTCTATACAGTTTTTACGATTATCAAAATTGAATAATATTTTAATTACTGTTCTATCAAAATATTTAAAACTCGACAAGGTTATAAATACAAACAACTGGGAAGTTTATATTTTTTCAAAATAAACCTTTAAAATTCAATAAAATCTTTAACTTTAACATCAAGGGCTTTGGCGATTTCACATAGGGTGCTTATGCTTGGACTTTTTTCGCCACGTTCAATACAGCCGATGTAATTTCCTGTAGAACGAATCATAAAGCCCAAGCCTGACGTCCCCTTTAAAGATGTTTTTAGGTACAAATACTTATAACCCCAAATTTATTATACTGTCGGGGCGAGAAAACGCTGTATAGTAATTTAAGTTGACAACAACAATGAAATATGGTATAATAATAGCGGAGGTGAAATTATGGCATATTCTTTGGACTTGAGAAAAAAGGTAATAGATTACAGAAAAACACACACTTTAGAGGAAGCCTATTTAACTTT
>CAISJE010000091.1 GCA_903885635.1 uncultured bacterium | reverse complement strand
TTACAGAAAACCATAAAACCATCAATCTGTTTTTCTTTAGTGAAAGAGCCAGTGTTCCTAAAGTTTTTTTGCCTTCTTTTTACAGAAAACCATAAAACCATCAATCTGTTTTTCTTTAGTGAAAGAGCCAGTGTTCCTAAAGTTTTTTTGCCTTCTTTTTACAGAAAACCATAAAACCATCAATCTGTTTTTCTTTAGCGAAAAAGCCAGTGTTCCTAAAGTTTTTTTGCCTTCTTTTTTTACAAAAAAAGAAGGTTGACAATACAGGGGAAAACGGTTAAAATCGGGTGATGAAGAAGAAACTGGCACTTATTATAATCTCTCTTGACGAATGTTTTGCCACGAAAGGGTTTTCAGGTGGCGGACATAAAGTTACAAAGAATCTTATTTTGGGTCTGATTGAGTCGGGGTTGTTTGAAATAGATATTTTTTGTAAAAAATCAACCGTGGCGGTGCCGGAGGGGATAAAATCAGTTACGGTTTTGAGTAACAAGAAAAAATTCGTCAATGATTTGGAGGCTAAATTAAGAGCAAGGAATTACGATTATGTGCTTGCGAGCGATATTTTGTTAGCGTTTGGGAATATTTTATTACATTCAAATTCGGCAAAACACAAAAGCAAGAACGGTAAAAATATATTTTTGCAGCAAGTTTTGAAAATATATAACGCAAAGAAAATCGGGGTACAGGAAAAATGCTTTAGAGAAAATGACAAAGCTATTTTCGCGGTTTCTGAGAGTTTAAAAAAAGATTATGCCGAAAATTTTGGACTGGACGAGAAAAAAGTTTTCGCTTGCCATCCTGCGGTGGACGATTGTTTTGATTTTGTGCCGTCAACTTTGAAAGATGAATTTGTAATCGGGAGCATCGCGGGCGGGGGGCTTAATAAAGGCGGATATTTACTGTTGTTTGCGTTAAAAAAATTACCGAAAACCTGTAAATTAAAAGCTAGAATTATTTTTCCCAAATTCCACAAATCTTTTTTCTTTCAATCGGCAGTCAAATTTTTAGGGCTTAAGGATAGGATAGAGCTTTTGCCAAAACAGTCAGATATGCAGGAGTATTACAAATCAATTGACTGTTATGTTTTGCCCTCATTGAACGAGGCTTTCGGGCTTGTTGTTACCGAGGCTGCGTCGAATTTTAAACCAAGCCTTGTAAGCTCAACAACCGGAGTTCGAGAACTTATTGAGGACGGTATTAATGGGTTTGTGTTTCACAGAGAAAAACAACCTGTCAAAAATTTAACGAAAAAGTTAGTTGAAATTACCGATATTTATTTTAATGACAACCCAAAATTTATAGAAATTTCAAAAAATGCCAACGAAATATCAAAAAAACTAAGCTGGAAAAAATTTACTGATACCATAATCAATAATATGATAGGAGAAAATCGGATTTGATAAAGAAAAAATTGTTTCAACAGATGACTTATAAATTCAGCAAACTGACAGCGGCGATAAATTTAAAGCCCAAAGAGCTGAATATTGGCGAAAATCAAAGATGCTTGTGTCTTTCGCCGCATGCAGACGATGAGAGTATCGGAATGGGCGGTGTACTTTCTCTTTTTGCCGGAAATTTTAAAGTGATTTTATTAACCGATGGGAGAAAAGGAATTAAGGATAAAAGCGCCGAGAATGTTATCAAAATAAGAGAAGAAGAATTCCAAAATGCGATGAAAGTCGCAGGGGTAGAAGAATATAATTTTTTACGCGCAGAGGATAAAAAACTTCTGGATAATTTCGATTTGTTTGAAACTTATTTAAACCGAAATACCCCCCACCCCAACCCTCCCCCCTCAAGGGGGGAGGGAGTAACTCAAAAATCAACGTCAGTATTAGAAAAATACGATTACATCTTTGTTCCCAATATTATAGACCAACACCCGGACCATAAGGCTGTAAGCCTTTTGCTGAAAAGCCTTTTGGATAAAAATGCAAAGGTAAAACCAGATTTGCAAATATGTTTTTATGAGGTCTGGTCAACGTTGGGGCTTGTTAATTCATTTGTGGATATTTCAAACGTAATTCAGAAAAAAACATCCATGATAAATTGTTATAAATCCCAAACGGCACAAAAAGATTATGAATATTACGCACTTGGGTTGAATCAATATAGAGGAATGTTTAAAGATAAAAAATATGTCGAAGCATTTTGTGTTTTGAACGTTGAAGAATTCAAAAAAATCTGCGAATTGTATTAATTGGCTGAAGTTTGGGATTGCACCCCTTGTTTTTTTTCATATTGCTTTACGACTCCAGTTTCTTCTTTGGTCATTTCTTTTAATTTATTGTGCAAATCTTTTTTCTTTGCCTTGAGTGCTTGTTGGTTAACTTTTTTTTCTGCCTTACGTTCCTGTTTTGCAATTTTATCCTGTATTTTTTCATCAACATAAAGTTTCGCAGGGTCTACAACCCCATCTTTTACAAGCTTGAAACCATTGATGCTCACCGGCGTAACGGATTCAAACAGGGAAACCAAAAGAGTTCTTTCCCCATTACAATCAATACTCCAATTACCTAAAAATGTTGGAGTTTTACCGGTGTAGCCATAGGCAGAAACAATAATTCTCTCAGGAGAATTCACATCAAATCCAAGCGGATAAATATCCCATCGCCTTTCGTCAAGAGCCAGCCCTTCTTGATTTTTCCAATAAAATTTTATTGCATCGCGAATTTCAGATAATTTTTTTGATTGTTTAGTGTTAAAATCATACACCCATAAATTTGTTTGCCAAATCCCGTCATTAATATTTCCGATTTTTTCTTTCGCAACTAATTTTGAACCATCTGACGAAAAATCAATAGGAGTCATTGTTCTGAATATAAATTTTTCGCTAATATTTTTTTCTGTCGATAAAATAGGTTCTTCAATTCTTTTGATAATATTTGCCCTCAAAATTCTATCCTTATCGGAAAGCGTTTTATCCAAAGGAATTACAAACAAATCGCTGGCAACACACTGGTTATTCGCATAGTAATAAACCACAGGAGAAACCAAAATATCTCTATTTGGGGAAGTAATCGCTCCTGCGTTTATTTGTTTATCAAACTTAAAACGTCTTTCTATATGTAATTCAGGGGAACCGGGCGGGTCATTGTAGCGAACCATTTTATAAGTCGGTTGCGGAATATACTTCATTTTAATATCTTTTGGGAGCTTATATTCGGGAATTACTCTATCTTCATTCGAAACATCTTTAGACAAATTTTCATATTCTTCTCGCATCATGTAACCCGATTGAGGCAAAAGACCTCTTTCATATTTTTCTATTTCTTCTTGTCTTAAAAGTTTTTGTTGGTATTTATATTCGCTCTGGGGAGTAATAATTTTTGCCTTTTTAGCAAACGCAAAACTCGTGAAAAATGTTTGGCACAATCCTATTATCAAAGTAATAAGAAGGATTTTTCTTCGCATTTAAACAAGTCCCTCTTTCATAGCCATAATAGCCGCTTTTGTTCTGTCATCAACATATAATTTTTGCAAAATACTATGCACATGAGCTTTTGCCGTTGCTCTTGTTATAAAAAGTTTTTCGGCAATTTGCGGGTTGGAAAGTCCTTCGACAATCAAACCCAAAACTTCCATTTCTCTTTCTGTAAGTCCGTAGATATTTCTGCCTGTTTTATAATTCATTTCACCTGATGGCTTAGGAGTTACGTCATTTTTTTGGATACTTGACAGAACTAATCTTGCGATTGTAGGGTCAATCCATGCCGTACCCTCGCTCACAGCCTTAATCGCATTGGTTGTCTGTATTGGGCTTGAACCTTTCATGATATAACCGTCAGCGCCGGCTTTGAAACTTGAAAAAACATCATCTTCATTATCGCGAGAAGTGAAAATTAACACTTTTGAATTAGAACCACTTTCTTTAATCCTTTTTGTAGCTTCAATTCCGTCAATATTGGGAAGTCCTATGTCCATCAAAATAACATCAGGAGATAATTCGCAGGCCTTTTCGACCCCAGTAAGCCCGTCTTCTGCCTCTGCTATGAGCTCAATCCCCTCTGCCTGCTCAAGAACCAAAGAAAGCCCCATCCTTGTCATTGTGTGGTCTTCTACCAGTAATACGGTTATATTGTTGTTCATTGTTGCTCCTTGCTTAATTTGGTTATTTCATGTTATTGGATTAGAAAACCCAACTTACTTTTTAATTCTTATCGCTTCTTTTTGCCCTATTTTTACATTTGTAAGCAGAAACGAAAATTCGCTTCCCTTGTTTAATCTGCTTTCGAGCCAAATTTTGCCGCCATGCGCCTCTATTATTTGCCTTGAAAGGTATAATCCCAATCCTGTTCCTGTTGAACGTTTTTTGCTGGTACCTTGAGAAAAACGTTTAAATAATTCGGGAATATCCTCTGCCGGAATACCGTTTCCGTTGTCGGCAACGGAAAAAATCACATCGCCTTCTTGTTCCCTGACATCAATGTCTATTTTGCCGTTAAGGTTTGTGTAATTAATCGCATTCCCGCACAAATTAGTTACAACCCGCCGAATTTCGCCCCTATCCGCATTAATTGTTAAACCCTCGTCAGCATTAAATTTCAAATTAAACTCAATATTTTTATTCTTTGCCAATGTTTCCAATTCTTCAAAGCATTGAGTAACCAAATCTTTTAATAAAAAATTTGTCCTGCATAAATCAAGCTTGCCTGCCTCGTATTTATAAACTTCTAAAAGAGCGTTGACCAAGCCGAGCAAATCCTCGTTACTCTTTCTCATTGTGGATAAAAGCACTTTTTGCTTATCTTCAAGCGAGCCCAAGGAGCCGTCTAAAAAGAATTTTAAAGTTTGGATTGCAGCAAGCAAGGGCGTGCGCAAATCATGGGTCAAAGTCGCAACAAAATCGTCACGAAGCCGTTCCATCTCTTTTTGAACCCTAATATCCCTAATGACCCCGACAAATTTTTTGATTTCTTCATCCGTTTCTGGAGTTATTGCCGCAAAATTTATCTCAACAGGGATTTTTTTATCCCGAAGCGAATTGAGGATATAACAATCTCTTAAAAATATATCATTATCTTCTTTCAACGCGGCTTTAAAATCCTTTTTCTTCTCATAATGGGTAATATTAGAAAAATTCATTTTTACCAAATTTTCTTCAGAAATACCAATCATGTTTTCACAAGTAGGATTTGCTTGTTCTATATGCCCGTTTTCGTCAATAATTATAATCCCATCGGCACAGTAGTTAATAATCCCTGATAATTTTGAATTCGTTTTGACCAAATCCGTTGTTTTTTGAGCAACAATTTCCTCCAACCCATAAGAATATTTTTCTAACTGAGATTTGGCTATTTCAAGCTCCTCAACTTTTTCTCTCAACTGGCTTAAAAGATAACTTCGTTCAATCCCATTTTTGATATTCATAACCAAATCGTCGTTATCCCAAGGTTTTTCGATATATTTATAAAGACCAATTTCGTTAATCGCCCTGATTGCATTTTCCTTGTCCGCATAGCCGGTAAGCAACATCATGCTGACCTCCGGATAAATTTCTTTAGCAACCGAAAGAAACTCAAACCCGTTCATCTCAGGCATTAAAAAATCGGAGAGAATAATATCGGGTTTTTCCGATTTCAAAAATTCGATAGCTTCTTTAGGGTCGTTAAAATAATGGGTATCTGAAAATCCCTCCAACCTCAAAAGAGTTTTCAAAGTGGAAGTTACCATTTTATCATCATCTACGATAAGAATTTTGTTAGATTTCATATTAATAGATTAACGCACTTTATAAGATAGGACAAGTTTTTAACAATTCCGCAATAAAGTAACAACTCAGGTAGCTTTTAATTAACCATAAAGTGCGCAAGAAAACTTAATTTTCAAGATGCTCGAAGCTTCGAATTCAGGCGGAGCAGCCCTTTCAGGCACTCTCTTCCACGTAATAAGACCACTGCACAAGTATAGAAATTTTGTTTTGATTGCTTTCTCCGAAATCTTTGATTTCGAGAGAAATGTCCCTATGCGGGTTCTTAATTGTGCAGTGATCTTATTTTTGGTCTGCGCCGATTGTTGACTGATTGACTATAATCTATATTAAATATCCATTTATCTGATTTCCTATTTGTTCTGGTGTTTGGGCAATTCCTAAGTCAGGAAATAAGTGATGTTTGATAAAATTAATTAAATCATTTGCCGATTTGATTGTGAAAGTCTTTTCGCCTTGAGCAGGTTTCAGCCATTTGGTTAGTTTTTTTTCGTCACAATATTCATCAGCATGTTCATGTGTTAAAATATTTATAATACTGGGAACGGTATCCTCCTCAAAATCGTCTGTTAGCCAACCTGGCATAGGATTTATAAACATTCTCAAGTTGGGTCTAGCATCTTTATTGCTAGGATTGATTAATATATCGGGAGATGCTTTTTTCAATGCCTTTTCAATCAAAACCAACACAACTTTATCAAGAGTCCAAGGATTACATAGTGACCATTTTGACTCATAAGTTCCAAACTCAAGAGTCGAATTAGGTATTTCAAGTATAAAATTTTTTTCAAAACTCACATTTTTATTTTTAGATGTATGTATCTGTTGGTTTATTTTCTGATTAAAATGTTGTAATCTCATTTAAAATCCCTTTTGAATTTTTGCTTTGTTTATTAAAACCTTGTGAAAAAAAAATTTGTTATGAGTTTTACAATTATTTACAATTATTTTAGCCCGTAGGTCTGTCGACATCCATTAAATTCAATCCGTTGAATACCGCCTGAACGTTTGCTTGTGCGGTTGATGTGTGTATTGCTCTGGTAATTAAGATATTTCCGTTATGATTAAAATGGAGTACACTCATTGCTTTTGATTTTTCTTTTTCGTTCTCTAAATCCTCAATCGCGTGTTGTTCATAATGTTCCAACTCAAGAGCAAACCCGACATTTTTTAATGCACTGATACAAGCATCAAGCGGCCCTGACCCTTTGACTATTACATCAAATTCTTCATCGTTGTGGTTGAAATTCAAATTGAATTTATCTGAACCAATTTTATTAAACTCATTCAATTTGAAAGGTCCTTCAACGTTACAGATTTTGTCAAAATAAAGCTCTAACAATTCTTTCAATGAAAGTTCGCCGATTGTTTCGGCTTTATGCTTAGCGAACGGTGCCAAATAGACGGCTTCTTGCATGGAAATCTGGTATTGGGTTGCATTTATCAGTTCAAATATTGCAGTTTTCCCTGATTGGCTTGTAAATGCGAGTTTTTCAGCTTCTGTTCGTCCTATCAATTCAGGGTTAAACGCACGATAAGCACCTTTTTCTAAATGTTTTGTTTTAACCACGCCATCCTGATGTATTCCACTTCTATGCGCAAGCGCATCGTGTCCTATAATCGGAGCTTTTTCCCAAATCTGAACATCTGCCATTTCAGAAGTTAGAATGGCGGTTTCATAAATATTCTGCATATTCAAAGGCACATTTACCCCGGAATTATGGAGCGCAACTGCAACTTCGTACATATTTGTATTACCGGCACGTTCGCCAAGCCCGTTCAGACTGCATTCAAGCTGCGTTGCACCTGCAAAATAACTTTCTACGGTGGTTGCAGACGCCATGCCTAAGTCGTTATGACAATGCACCGCAACGATTACGTTTTCCGGCAAAGCTTGTCGCATTTTTTTAACCATTTCTACATATGCCATGGGGCGAAAACGCTCAACCGTATTGGGTAAATTTATAACATTCGCACCTGCCTTAACAATATCTTTCACCGCATCAATAACCTCGTCAAGATTTTCTTTGCAATCGCCAAAATGCTCTACGGAAAATTGAACTTCGCCATGGGTAGGCAGAATGCTTTTTGCGTAACTTACTGCTTCGACTGCGATTTTTTTGACTTCTTTCAACGGTTTTTTCAAAACATATTCAAGCCCGAGCGGATTCATTGCAATAAACGTGTGAATACGAGGCTTTGGCGCATTTTTAATCGCTTGAGCAACTTTGTCTATATCAATTTTGACTGCTCTTGCAAGTCCTGAGATGACAACATTTTCAGGAGCCAAATTCGCCAAATAAGAACAGGCTTCAAAATCCATATCGCTAGCGCCTGAAAAGCCGACCTCAATCCCTTGAACCCCTAGCTCTATCAGTTTATTAAAAATAATCTCTTTTTCTTGGGTGTTCCAAGGCTTTTTTAAAGCCTGATTTCCGTCCCTAAGAGTTACATCGTAAAAAAATGGTTGTTTCATTTGCACCTTCCGTTCACCGTTCACTGTTTACCGTTTACCCGCCTCGTTGGCGATTAAATCACCCATCTCGCTCGTTCCCACAAGTTTTTCGCCCTCGTTTTTTAAAATATCCTCGGTGCGATAACCTTGTTTTAAGACCTCACAAACCGCAATTTCGATATCTTTAGCCTCTTTTTCCATATTGAAACTGTATTTTAACATCATTGCCGCGGACAAAATTGTTGCTATCGGATTAACTACATCTAACCCCTTAAAGTTAGGTGCAGAACCATGACAAGGCTCGAACATTCCTATGTTATCGCCTGAAAGGCTGGCGCTTGGCAAAAGCCCCAAAGAACCTGATAAAACCGACGCTTCGTCTGAGAGAATATCGCCAAACAGATTGCTTGTCAAGATTACGTCAAATTGCTTCGGGTTGACGACAAGCTGCATCGCAGCGTTATCAACATACATATGATAAAGTTCGACTTCCGGATAATCTTTTGCGACCTCAATCACCACCTCCCGCCAGAGTCTTGAAACATCAAGAACATTCGCTTTATCGACGGAACAAACTTTTTTATTCCTCAACATTGCAGTCTCAAAAGCAACTTTTGCAATTCTTTTTATTTCACTTTCTGAATAAACCATGGTATTAAAAGCCGTTTTTTCACCATTTTTAATTTCTGTTCCTCTTGGCTCCCCAAAATAAATTCCGCCTGTAAGTTCTCTTACAATCATAATGTCGGTGTTTCTAATCAAATTTTCTTTTAATGGTGATGAAGAAATAAGCTCGTCAAAAATCTTAACAGGGCGTAAATTTGCAAAAAGATTTAGTCCCTTTCTAATCCCCAACAAACCTTTTTCAGGCCTGATTGCGGGGTCTAATTTATCATATTTCCAGTCGCCTACGGCTCCTAAGAGCACCGCATCGGAAGTTTTTGCCAGTTTAAGGGTTTCATCAGGCAAAGGCACACCGAATTTATCAATCGCAACCCCGCCGATAAGCGCTTCTATGTATTCAAATTTATGATTGTATTTTTGTGAAATAGCATCAAGAACTTTGAGTGCCTGTTCAACGACCTCGGGTCCAATTCCATCTCCTTTTAGTATTAAGATTTTTTTAATTTGCATTTTCTTTTCCCTTTTTCCTTCTTCGGGCTTATTGACGGTGCGGTTAAATCCGCACCCTACCGTTCACTCAATTTTTCCGGTGATGAAATTTTACCCAAAACCGCACTAGCCGCTGCGATTGCAGGTGACGAAAGATAAACTTCGCTTTCGACATCGCCCATTCTGCCGACAAAATTTCGGTTAGTTGTTGAAATCGCACGCTCACCTTTTGCCAAAATACCCATGTGTCCGCCTAGGCAAGGTCCGCAAGTCGGAGTCGAAACGGCTCCGCCTGCTCTTACGATTGTTTGGATATAGCCAGCCTCAATTGCTTCTAAGTAAATTTCTTGAGTTCCGGGGAAGACTATTAAACGCACGTCATCGTGGATTTTTCGTCCTTCTAAAATCTCTGCCGTAACTTTTAAATCAGACAAGCGACCGTTTGTGCAGCTTCCGATTATTGCTTGGTCGATTTTAATTTCGCCGACCTGAGAAATCGGTTTTGTATTTTCAGGCAAGTGCGGAAACGCAACCTGTGGCTCGATTTCAGATACATCATATTTTAAAACCTTTGCATATTCAGCATTTTCATCACTTTTATAAAATTTGTAAGGTCTTTGACATCTGTTTTTAACAAAATCTTCGGTAATTTTATCAGGAACAATAATCCCGTTTTTAGCCCCCGCCTCGATTGCCATGTTGCAAATCGTGAAGCGTCCGTCCATCGGCAAGTTTTCAATCGTACTTCCGCCGATTTCCAACGCCTGATATAAAGCCCCATCAACCCCGATTTGACCTATCAAAAATAAAATTAAATCTTTTGCACTAACCCATTTATTTAATTCGCCGTTGAACTCGACCTTAATCGTTTCAGGCACCATAAACCAAGTTTCACCTGTAGCCATAGCGCAGGCTAAATCAGTTGAACCAACTCCTGTTGAAAAAGCACCCAAGGCACCGTAGGTGCAAGTGTGGCTATCAGCCCCGATTATCAAATCCCCAGAACCCACAATCCCCATATCAGGGAGCAAAGTGTGTTCAATTCCCATTCTGCCGACTTCAAAATAGTTTTTCAAATTCTGTTCTTTTGAAAAATCTCTTAAATTTTTCGCCTGCTCTGCTGATTTTATATCCTTATTCGGCACAAAATGATCGGGAACAAAAACGACTCTTTCTTTATCAAAAACCTTTTCTGCACCTGTTTTTCTGAACTCTTTTATCGCAACAGGTCCTGTAATATCGTTTGCAAGGGTTATATCGACTTTCGCGGTAATTAAATCGTTCGGCTTGACACTCTCCAGCCCTGCATGCTCTGCAAGAATTTTTTCCGTAATCGTCATTGCTCTGGTCATTTTCACCTCCAACATCCATAAAGAAAATATTAGCACAAAAAAGTTTATGTGTTAATATAAAATTATAAAAAAAGGGGGCGAAATGCAGGGTACACCAAAAGGAATGAAACTACATATAGGGATTTTCGGAAAAAGAAATGTCGGAAAATCAAGCATTTTGAACGCTTTAACCAAGCAGAATGTTGCTATTGTCTCTAAAACCGCAGGAACCACCACAGACCCTGTTGAAAAGTCAATGGAATTGTTGCCTTTGGGACCAGTTGTGTTTGTTGACACCGCAGGGATTGATGACGAGGGTGCTTTGGGACTTCAAAGGGTCGAAAAAACAAAAAAAGTAATTGATAGAATTGATTTGGCAATAATCGTCTGCGATTTTAACGGATTTGACGAGTTTGAAGAACTTTTGATAAAAGAATTTCAAACAAGAAAAACGCAGTTTATCGTTGTTGTAAATAAAATTGACGAGGGTGAAATTTCTGCTCAAAACTTATCAAAAATAAATGCCTATAATGTTGAAATAGTTTATACTTCCGCACTTTTAAACCAAGGTATTGATGATTTAAAACAGGCGATAATAAAAAATGTTCCCGACGAATTTTTCTCCGATACAAGTATCGCATCTGATTTAATCCCGGCAGGCGAAACGGCTGTTCTTGTCGTTCCGATTGATTTGGAAGCCCCGAAGGGGCGATTGATTCTGCCTCAAGTTCAGACGATAAGGGATTTGTTGGACAATGATTCGATTGTAATCGTTACAAAGGAAAGGGAATTACGAAAAACTTTGGAGAACTTAAAAACTCCGCCTGCACTTGTGATTACGGATTCTCAGGCGTTTTTAAAAGTGTCGGCGGACGTGCCTAGAAACATAAAATTAACCTCTTTTTCCATACTTTTTGCAAGGTTTAAAGGTGAATTGAACGAATTTGTCAAAGGTACGTTGCAAATCGAAAAATTGAACTCTGGCGACAAAATTTTGATTTGCGAATCCTGCACGCACCACGCAATAGGCGATGACATCGGACGGGTTAAAATCCCTCGCTGGTTAACTCAGTATACGGGCAAAAAGCTTGTATTTGAACATTACGCAGGACATGATTTTCCGCCGAATTTGACAGATTACGCTTTAATTATCCACTGCGGTGCGTGCATGACCAACAGACGAGAAATTTTATCAAGGATTTTAAAGGCAAAACAGGCAAATGTTCCGATAACAAATTATGGCTTGACGATTGCGTATTCTTTGGGCATATTTGAAAGAGCGTTGGAGCCGTTTTCCTCCGCAAAATCGATTTATAACGAGTTGAAAAACCAATAAAAGGAAAAAAAAATGCGTATTGAACACGATATGTTAGGAAAAATGGAAATCCCAAAAGACTCTTACACAGGGATTCATACTCAGCGTGCGCTGGAAAACTTTGCGGTTTCAGGCTACAAGATTGACGAAGATTTAATTAGTGCGTATGGGTTTGTGAAGCTTGCCAGTATGAAAACAATTTTTAATAGTGCACAGGGAACAATATCACCCCTCACCCCCAACCCCTCTAATCGACAAGTCGATACCCTCCCTTCTACGGCTCGCAAAGACTCGCCTAGAAGAGGAGCTGCCGCAAGGGGCGAGGGGAGAAGCGCGGAAAACTGTTCACCTCGAAACGCTGTTTTTCAGGCTTGTGAGGAGCTTGCCGAAGGCAAGCTTAGTCAATACATTGTCGTAGATGCACTACAAGGTGGAGCTGGAACTTCTTTAAATATGAATGTAAACGAGGTTATTGCAAACCGTGCGTTGGAAATTTTGGGCGAAGACAAGGGGAATTACGAGGTAATTTCGCCATTAAACGACATAAATAAATATCAATCAACAAACGATACCTTTCCGACGGCTTTAAAAATTGCGGCGATATTTAAATTCAGAAAACTTGAAAAAGCTGTAATTGAACTGCAGGAAGCTTTGCAAAAAAAAGAACAGGAGTTTTCCGATATTGTTAAAATTGGCAGAACTGAGCTTGTCGAGGCGGTGCTTACGACTTTGGGTAAAGAGTTTTCGGCTTACGCAGAGGCGATTTCTCGAGACAGATGGCGAATTTACAAATGCGAAGAACGCTTGCGGGTAGTAAATTTGGGTGGGACGGCTATTGGAACAGGGCTTGGAGCACCTAAAAAATATATTTTCGCAGTGGTTGAAAATTTGAGAGAATTAACAGGAATTGGGCTTGCGAGGGCTGAGAACATGGTTGAAAACACGCAAAATGCGGATGTTTTCAGCGAGGTTTCGGGGATTTTGAAGGCTCATGCGACCAATTTGATAAAAATTTCTAATGATTTAAGACTTTTGAGTTCGTTTAAGGAGATTGAACTGCCTGCGATGCAGGCAGGCTCGACGATTATGCCAGGGAAGATTAATCCTGTAATCGCGGAAATGACGGCTCAAATCGGGCTCAAAGTCCTTGGGAATGATATTGTAATAGGGCATGCCAGTGCTTTGGGACAATTAGAACTGAACCAAAACCTACCTTTGATTGCGTTTTCACTGCTTGAAAGCTTGGATTTGCTGATAAATACGAACAAAATTTTTGCTGAAAAGTGCGTTGAGGGGATTAGGGCGAACGAGGAAAAAATCAAGTCGGACTTGTATTGCTCAACGGCGATTTTGACGGCACTTTTACCTAAGTTTGGTTATGAAAAACTTTCGGAGATTTCAGAAAAAATCAAAGAGGGTAAAATCGGGGTTAAAGAGTATGTTTTAGAACACAATTTGCTCACAGAGGACGAATTTGAACACCTAATTTCCGCCGAGCATGTTTTGGGGCTTTAGGCTGAAAACACATTCTAAATTTTTTTACACATATAAAACCAAAGCATAAAAAAATTGCCTAAAATATAAATAAATTAACAATTAATCTAAACTAATCTTTTTTGATGTATAATATTTGATAATAAAGGAGTATAAATTAATGACTATACAATCTTGGTTTGAAAAACGTAAGCAAGCTCAAGACCAGAGAAAAGCACTTGAGGCAAAGATAGAAGACGACGGGCTTCCGGGGCTTTGGACGAGATGCGTTCACTGCGGAACACAATTACCTAAAAAAGATTTGGAAGACAATGATATGGTTTGTCCTTTATGTGATTACCATTTTAGAATAAACGCAAGAACAAGAATTGCACAACTTTTTGATGAAAACACTTTTGAAGAACTGTTTGCGGGTATGAACCCGACAGATCCGTTAAATTTTGTTGACACAGAAGCTTACAAGGAGCGGATTAAAAAAGCAAAGGCCAAAACAGGGCTTAACGATGCGGTTATTGCAGGTACAGGCAGTATAAACGGCATTAAAGTAGCTACGGCGATTATGGATTTTGAATACATGGGCGGGTCTATGGGCAGCGTTGTCGGAGAAAAAGTCACAAGAATGATGGAAGAAGCGATTAAGCAAAAAATCCCAATGCTTGCAGTTACCGCATCAGGTGGTGCAAGAATGCAAGAAAGTGCTTTAAGCTTGATGCAGATGGCCAAAACATCTTGCGCTTGTGCAAAAATGGATGAGGCAGGAATACTTTATATTACATTGTTGACCGAACCGACATTCGGCGGTGTCACGGCAAGCTTTGGAACACTAGGCGATATAATTGTCGCAGAACAAGGCGCAAGGATAGGGTTTGCAGGTCGTAGGGTAATTGAACAAACTATTAGACAGAAACTTCCTCCTGACTTTCAAACAGCAGAATATTTATTAAAATATGGTCAAATCGACGTAATCTCAAAAAGACAGGCAATGAAGGAAACATTATCTAAAATATTGGAATTACATAGGAAGTAATCTAGGGGAGTATGAATAATTATGGCAAGTGTATTAGAATTTGAAAAACCAATCATGGAAATACAAGAGAAAATAGAAGAACTGAAGAAAATAAGTTTGGAGTCGGGCATGGACCTAAATAAAGAAATCGACACATTTGAAAAACAAGCAACAGATTATAAAAAAGAACTTTATGCGAATTTGAAGCCTGCACAGAAATTGCTTATTGCAAGGCATCCAAACAGACCCAATTTCTTCGATTATGTTCAATTGATAACCGAAGATTTTATAGAGCTCCACGGAGACAGAGCAGGCATGGACGATAGAGCCATCATTGGCGGACTTGCGAAAATTGGCGGAAAACCGATTATGCTTATCGGAACTCAAAAGGGAAAATCGACAAAGGAAAATTTGGAATACAATTTTGGAATGCCACAACCCCAAGGGTACAGAAAAGCACTTAGATTATTTAATCATGCAAATAAATTCAATATCCCCATTGTTACTCTAATCGACACTCCGGGGGCATATCCTGGAATTAGTGCAGAGGAAACAGGGCAAGGGATTGCGATTGCGGTTAATTTACGTGAAATGGCGAAACTGAATGTTCCCATTATCGCGATAATAACAGGCGAAGGCTGTTCGGGCGGTGCTTTAGGGCTTGGCGTTGCGGACAAAGTTTTGATACTTGAGCATGCTTACTATACGGTTATTTCTCCAGAAGGTTGTGCATCAATTCTTTGGCGAGATGCAGCTATGACAAGCACTGCAGCTGATGCGCTCAAAATTACAGGCCCTGACTTAATGCAGTTCAAGATTGTTGACGAAATTGTAAAAGAACCTTTAGGTGGCGCCCACTGCGATTATGAAAAAATAGGCGAGGAACTTAAAAAATCTATCGTAAATTCACTTGAAGAATTATCAAAATTCCCACCAAAAGAGCTTAGGGAAAACAGATACAACAAGTATAGAAGTCTTGGCGTGGTGGAAGAATAAATTTAGGTGAATAGGTTATGAGGTGAACAGTTACTTATAGTTTGTATATTTTCATTCAAGCCAAATAACTATTCACCTATTCACCTATTCACCCTTTCACCTTATAACCTAAAATAAAATTAATAGGTGCAAAATACAATGAACGAAGTAGCAATAATTTTAAATTTTTTAGAAAGTGTTTTATAATGCAAATATTATTTTTAGATGAATCAGGAGCTGTTGTTCCCGATAATAAAAAACACTCAAAATATTTTACTATCGGCGGAATAATAATCCCAGAAGATTACTGGCATGATATTTATAAAAAATTTAAAGAACTAAAAAAACAATATAAAATAGATTCCGAAATAAAATGGCGTTTTTTTTCTCCACACAACAAAGACGAGGATAATGGATTAAGTCATTTATCATTTGAGGAAAAAAATGCAGTCAGAAGCAAGCTATATGAAATAATTTCTCATTATAAATCAGTAAAAATAATTTCTATTGTAACCGACATTAATCAAGCATATAAATTATCTTATATAAACAACAAAGACGATTTATATTGGTATAGTTACAAGCAAGTTATAGAAAGATTTCAATATCATTTGCAAGATTTATCAAGAGAAACCGGAACAACATTTCACGGATTGATAATAATTGATAATAGATTATCTTATGACGATAATAGGTTGAGACATTTACATTATAACTTATTAGTTACAAATAACGAAAATTATTCAAATTTTGGTAATCTTGTCGAAGGTTTATTCATAGCACCTTCACATTTAAGTATTGGAATTCAATTAGCTGATGTTGTTGCAGGTGCAATATATCGAAAATATGAAAAAAATGATGATGTTTTTTTTGAAAAAATAAAAACATCAATTAGAAATAAAAACGGAATAATTGAAGGGTATGGGATTGTAAAATTCCCTAAAATTTAACAAAAAAGACGTCGAGTTGAGCGAACTCAAACCTGCAAATTCGACGCAGTCTCGACGTATTTATATTATAACATGTTTTATACAAAATACAAGAGGTAAGCAAATGAATGAAGTAGCTATAATAATCCCCGCGAGATATGATTCAACAAGGTTAAAGGGGAAACCTCTAATTAAGGTGAAAGACAAGCCGATAATCCAATGGGTTTGGGAAAAAGCGGTTAAATCAAATTTAGCCGACAGAGTTATTATTGCGACTGATAACAAACAGATTTATGAATCAGCCCAAATGTTTGGTGCTGAGGTCGAAATGACTCTTGACACGCACACCAGCGGAAGTGACAGGATTGCCGAGGTCGTTGAAAGACATCCTGAGTTTGCTTACGTTGTGAATTTGCAAGGTGATGAACCTTTGATTACACCTGAAAGTATTGACGAAATAATAAAGGGTGTAAAAAATGACGGGGCGGATATTTCGACCTTGATTAGGATTTTAAAATCAAAAAAAGAGATAGAAAATCCGAATTGCGTAAAATGTGTAACTGATAATAATGGTTATGCGCTTTATTTTTCACGCTCTAAAATCCCTTATGAAAGAAACCCAAAGATTGTTCAAATTTACGGGCATTTGGGAATATACGGTTACAAAAGAGAAGCGTTGCTCAAGATGACACAATTGCCTCAATCGCCTTTAGAAATGGCTGAAAGCCTTGAACAGTTGAGAGCTTTGCAGGCTGGGATGAAAATTAAAACTTTTGTTGTTGATTTTGTACCTGTGGGGATTGATACAGTAGATGATTTAAGGCATTTTGAGAAAATAATTTCGCAGACATTGGATGACTAATTCAAAAGCACTTTCAAGCTGATAACGTCCTCGTATTGAGCACCTGATTCCAACAATTCTTCTGCACTTAGCCCGAAAAGAGAAATCAAATCTCTTGTGCTATCATCAACTTTTTTTGCATTACAGGCTTTAACAACCTCGCTCAAAGCATCTTCGCGCTTTAGGTTTGCGATTTTGTTGTTTATTCCTTTGTGCAATATTCGTCGTTTAGATTTGCCCATGATTTTCCTTATTTTAATTATTTAAAGCCAACAAACTCGCCCCAATCATACCCGCGTAATTCCCTGCCGTAGCCTTGTAAACCTTAACAGGAGCCGTTACAATTTCAGCGTTTACGCCATTTTCTAAAAACTCCGTGTCGATAAATTCCGCCATTGAACCTGAAAAAACAAAACAATCAGGGTCAAAAAGGTTTGCCAAACCGACAAGCCCAGCCAAAATGTCATTTTGCCACCTGTCAAAAGCCTGTTTCATTCTCGGGTCGCCGTTTTTTACTCCGTTGATTACGTCATAAGTCGTGACGTTTTTATCGTTAAGCATTTCTTCGGCGGTAATTTTCAGCCCACCGCCCGAAGCGTAAGCCTCAAAGCAATCCCAAGCACCGCAGGTGCATTTTCTGCGTTTGTCAGGATACATTTTAAAGTGCATTTCGCCCGCCCCGCCTGATTTTCCTTTGTATAATTTGTTATTTAAAATTATTCCGCCGCCGACACCTGTTCCGAGTGTAAGCATGATAGAATACGGGCAATTTTTAGACGCACCCAAAACATGCTCCGCCCAAGCCGCGGCGTTTGCGTCGTTTTCGATAAAAACTTTTTTCTTTGTAAACGACTGAAAATCGATTGCGTTGTAGCCCTCGACAAGGTTTGCGGTGGAGCTTATGACCTTTGTGTTTTCATTGTTAACAGCCCCCGCAGTTGCAATTGCTATTACATCGACCTCGTTTTCGTGTTTGGAAAAAATATTTTTAAGTAATTTTTCAAACTCTGCGATAGATTTTGGCGTTGAATGTTTTTCGATTTCAGCACAAATTTTACCGTTTTCGTCAATTATCGTGTAATAAATCTTTGTTCCGCCAATATCTATAGCTAAAGCTTTTTGTATCATTTTACACCTCTGTAATAAATCTTTTCGTAATCAACTGCGGCCTTGTTATTGCAGAACCGATTACGACACAGTGTGCGCCGAGTTCAAAGGCTTTTTTAACCTGAGACGGCTCCCAAATTCTACCCTCTAAAATGACCGGTAATTTTGTTTGGATAACCAATTGCTCTAAAAGCTCAAAATCAGGTTCATCTGAATTGGTCAAAGTTTCTTGCGTATAACCCGATAGCGTTGTCGAAAGAATATCAACACCTAAATTTTCACAATTTAACCCTTCGCTCAACGTCGAAATATCCGCCATTGCAAGACGATTTGCACTGTGAATTCCGTGTATAATTGTATCAAGCGGACATTCACGGGGTCTTGATGTCCCGTCAAAAGCTATTATATCCGCTCCTGCTTCTATTAATATTTTAACATCCTCGACATTTGGTGTTATATAAACTATTTTTTTCCAGTTATCGGGGAGTTTATCAGGTTTTGTAATCCCGATAATCGGCAAGTCAAAAAGTGATTTGGCATTTTTGACATCACGTGCACCAGCGACTCTTAACCCACTTGCCCCACCCAAAACCACCGATTGCATCATTGCGACCATACAAGCTTCACTATACAAAGGCTCTTCAGGTGTCGCCTGAACAGATACAATAATCTTGTTTTTAAGTTTATTTATAACTTCCATTTTTTGATTATATCTCAAAAAAGTTTTTATATTACTATTTGTAACAAAATTTGAAAAAATAAAAAATAAAAGTTATAAAACTTTAAAAAAGTGGTACAGAGTACATGTGAGTTATTTTATGGCTCACTCTCTCTAATTCCTCTCTTCTAATACGTGGTTTTTGGCCGACTTCAAAAAAGTCGGTTTTTGTTTGATATTGTGTAATATTGCACTAAGTCAAAAATCTTGCTATAATTATTAAATGGATGACATAATAGAAAGTTTAAAAGAATTAGGGCTAAATTCCTATCAGGCGAAAGTGTATTTAGCTTTACTCAAAAAATATCCGGCAACAGGTTACGAAGTTAGTCAAACTGCGAATATTCCCCAAGCCAGAGCTTACGATACGCTTAAAACATTGGAAAAATCTAAAATTGTTGTAGCAACCAACTCACGTCCTGTTAAATATACCCCGATTAAGCCTTCAGACCTCACTCAGAGATTTAAGCGCAAAGTCAATGCAACGTTGGACTTTTTAGAACGAAAGCTACCGAATGTGAAAGATGATTATACGGAGCCGATTTTAAGCATTTCAGGAAGTGCTAATATTAGAGAAAAAATTATTGAAATTATCAAAACCGCAAAAAAAGAAATTTTTATTGAAATTTGGGCTCAAGACTTTAGATTTGTAGAACCGTATCTGCGCGAAGCTTATAACCGAGGCGTTGAAATTAAAATAGTGGGATATGATAATTTTAAAAGTAATTTTGGGCTTGTTTTTGAACATGGTTCCGCCAAGGAAATTGAATCGTCATTGGGCGGGAGAATGATAATTCTTGCAGTTGACAACGAAGAAGGAATTATTGGTAACTCCAGTTCAAAACAAGGAGAGAATTTGCATGTCGTTTGGACCAAAAATTCCGGCGTTGTCTTTTTGATAAAAGAATTTATTGTCCATGATATGTATTTACTTGATGTTGAGGAAAATTTGTCCGAGCAGATGAAAGTTGTATACGGAAAAGATATGAAGAGTTTACGGGATAAAGTTTTAGGGACAAACTCACTTTACAGAATACATTAAAATAATATACTGGATCTGAACGAGTAATTTTTTCAAAAAACCGTTTAACATGAGATTGAAAATACATAGATAGGATTTGTGAGCATGCAAGGATATATTTTTGAATTAATAACAGGACCGATGGGTTGTGGAAAAACAGAAGAGTTGCTAAGACGAGTAAGGCGTACAATTATCGCCAAAAAGAAAGTTACAGTAATTTCGCCTGAAATTGACACAAGAGCCCATGGAGATTACATTGAATCCAGAAATGGGCTTTGGTTAGATGCCAAGAAAGTTAAAAATGCTGCTCAAATTCTTACTGTTACGAACGACGAAGATGAAATTATTGCGATAGATGAATTACAGTTTTTTGATGAAAATATAGTCAAAGTCATTTCAAAATTAATAGATTCAGGTAAAAAAGTTATCGGAACAGGTCTGGATTTGGATTTCAAGGCAGAACCTTTCGGATACATGCCTGAACTTATGTGCCTTGCGACAAAAATTGATAAACTTGCGGCAGTTTGTATGAAATGTGGAAGCGAAAACGCAACCAGAACGCAACGATTGGTCGATGGTCAGCCTGTAGATAAAAATTCGCCCCTCATCATGATTGGCGGAAACGAAACATACGAAGCTCGCTGTATGAAATGCTATGAACTCCCTGATTGCAAAAGTGAATCCAGAAAAAGAGAATTTAAACTTTTACATTTTGGTGCGTAGAATAAGGAAAATTATTACATAAATCTGTTTTGCTTTAGTGAATAAGAGAGTATGCCTAAAGTCTTTTTGCATACTTTTTCTACAGAAAAAGTATGTCGATGGGGGGACTTGTCTTGCCCCGTTGGTGAGAGGGTGAACCTCGAACCTTACGGAGCAGGATGTCTTGTTATAAGACCACCCCCGTTGTGCGAGTAGCACAACAGGGGTTTAAGTCCCTGTCTTGATTTTCGAAGATTAACAAAAAATGTCGATGGGGGGACTTGAACCCCCACAGATTGCTCCACACGCACCTCAAGCGTGCACGTCTACCATTCCGCCACATCGACACCTATTATATTCAGTTTTCAGTTTTTTTGTTGAGCGAGTGGCGGAGTTGAACAGTTTTTTGGTTGAACGGTTGAACGGTTGAACAGTTTTGCGGTTCTCGCTTACTTTTTGCTTTTTACCTCCTCGGTGCTTATTGTCGGTGGGTTAGGGAACCCACCGACTTGAACGACCTCGAGCTTGTTTATTATAACCAAAAAATCACTCAAAAACAAGTTAAACTTTGCTGAATAACTTCATAATCTTCCCTATGAATCCCTCATCTGCCTCGAACTCTGTTGCCTCAAGTTTTTTTATCTTAGCCTTTGCCTGCTCATATTCTTCGTTTACAGGCGAAAGGGAAACAAATTTATTATAAAATTCGAGTGATTTTTCTTTGTTCTTACTTTTTTCGTAAGCTTTTGCCAACTTTTTTACAGTAATCGCACTTTTATTGTCAAGAGCGTACAACTTCTCAAGAACTTCCGATTCACCCCGATAATCACCTATATTATCCCTAAATCCGGCTATTTTTTCCAGTGCTTTTTTATTATCAGGTTCAATTATAGTTAATTTTTCCCAAAACTCCGCCGCCTGAGGTTTATTCCCCATATCCTCAAGAAGTTCGGCAATATTTCTTATAAGGTCAATATCATTGTCTTTAAACTGGTATGCTGATAAATATTCATTCAATGCGACTTCTTTATCTTTTCTGGCTAAATTATACTTCGCCCAATTTATATGTGCATCAAAATCATGCCCTTGTTCCTCAAAAATTAACGCACGCATCTGATACGCCAAAGGCGAATTTTTCTCAAATTTCTCAAATTCATTAACACTCAACAAACTTTTTTCCCATTCACTTGTATTAAAATAATACTGGGCTAAAAGCGAGTGATACTTTGCATTATTTTTGTAATTGCTTTTGTTCAATTCCAAAATTTTAAACGCCGCCTGATTATCCCCCTCATCCAATAGGCTTCTTATCTTAACCAAATTATCCTGCGTTAACTCCCTTGCTTTATCCGGCTGATTGTTTCTCAAATACAATTGAGCCAAATTTTCTTTTATATTATTTGTATCGCTCCCATTTGCTCTGGCTCTTTCAAGTGTTTCAATCGCACTAACAATGGAATTTTCGTTTACATAAATTTGTCCAAGCTTCAAATAAACGGTTTCACACAATTTATGTTCGTTTGCTATATCTAAAAACCTCAAATATTCATCAATTGCCTGATTGGTTTTACCTACTTGCTCGTACAAACTCGCCAAAATAAAACGGGTTGAACTTATTTCAGCGTCCGTTTCGGCTTTATTCAATGCTTTTTTAAAATCACTTATAGCATGGCTCAACTCTTGTTGCACCGCATGTAAATTCCCTCTGGCTATATAATACTTATATCGGTCTGTATGCATATAAATATCCATCAACTGTTCATACGCCAAAACGCTTGTCGCATCAATCTCAAGAATTTTACTGTAATAATCTTCGGCATCTGCTTTTTTATCCAACATAATCGCCAAATGCCCAAGCCTCTCTAAAACTTCAATGCTTTTGGGCTTTTGTGCGTAGACTTTTTTGTATTCTTCATATGCCTTATCGTACTGCTCGTTGTCTTCAAGTTGTTCTGCTATATTTATACTCATTTTTGCTCCTTTATATGTTTATTTATATTTTAGTATAAAATTTTCACGAAAGTATTATCCAAATATCTAATTATAATTATTCTGCGATTTTTCAATGCCATCTTGCAAATAATCCTCAACCATGTTCTTTTTCAAAATCGGCTTGAGAATATCTAGTTCCTCATTTCGAAAGTTTTGTAAAACGTAAGCTTCTGAAGGGATATTAGGTTGGGGGCCTATTCCGATTTTTAGCCTGTCAAAATTTTTAGTCCCAAGATGTTGTATAATCGACTTGATTCCGTTATGCCCGCCGTCCGAGCCTGAATTTCTAAACCTCACCTTGCCGATATCGATTGAAATATCATCATAAACTATTAAAATATCCTTTGTACTAATTTTATAAAAATTCATTACCGCAATAACAGCTTCGCCCGATAAATTCATATAGGTTAAAGGTTTTATTACAATAACGTCTTCATTGTTAATCCTGAATTTAGAAATATAAGATTTAAGTTTTTTCTCTGTTTTGAATGTGTGATTATATCTTTGAACAAAAAAATCCACCGCCATAAATCCAACATTATGCCTCGTAAAAAGATATTTGTCCTCGAAGTTTCCTAGCCCGACTATCAATTTCATTTTTTTTTGTCCTTGTAGATGTATTATATTTATAATTTTAACTCAAATAAATATTACCATCTATATTTGTCTAACTTGTGCATTTAAAAAAGTTCAAAAACGATTATGAATATAATGAGACCACTGCACAAGTATAGAAAATTTGTTTTTTCTTACTTGTACAGTGGGCGACCTGACAAAAGTGAGAAAGCTAAATCGGCACGAGTAGGGCCGTTTAGCTATTCGACACTAGACGTCATGAGACTTTGTTCAAGAACAACATTTTTGCAAGAAAATGGACTTGTGCATTAGTCTCAAAGTACGCAATAATTTTTAGTCAAAGAGGGAGGATAAACATGACATCAAAAAGTAAACCAATTATACAAATAAAGAGTTCGCAGAAGGTTGCGGGATTTTTAGATAGTACCATGCTGCACAAAAAAGACTTTGCTGAAATGATAGGAGTAACACTGTCTTATGTTTATAATTTAATAGATAACACTATTCCGTTTTCGACACGTTCAACCACATTAGAGCGAATTGCAACGGTTATGGATATTGAAGCTGAGGATTTTGAGGAATATAAAATTCTTCAAGAACCTATCTTAATAGACGATTCTATTGAATTCTTAAAAGACAGTATAAAGCTCAAAGGGCTTTCGATTGTAAGCTTTTTAAAATCATTCCCACGCAAAAAACGACTTGAAATCGTCGATATATTGAGAGGTGCAACACCCTTACCAATTGATTTTAAAGAACTCAGTATGATAGCGCAGGTACTTGATTTAAAAAAGGATGAAATTTATCCGCTTTGGGAAAATCGGCTAAAACAGGTTTTAGAAGCAAGCGGAATGAATATTAACGCCAATTCTGCTCTAATAAATACAATGTTCGATTGCGCAAAGAAGTTTATAAACCTGAAGTGATTTAAAAAAACAACATACGGCGCTGTTAAGTCCGACACACTAATGAAAACAGTTCCGTTAAAGGATGAAGAAATGAGCATATTTTAATATTTAAAAAACCTATCAAAATCTACATCTTCAAAACTGCAAAGTAATTTAAAAACATCATCATCTTCATCCATTCTTTGGAAATTATATTCATCAAAAAGCCAATATTTTGGATTAATTCCCTTTACTCTTATGATTTCTTTTCCTTTCAAGACAGCCAATTTTTTTTTAACTGTTTCGACGGGAATTTCGACAAGCTTAGCAAGCTCAACGGCAGTAATCCCAAAAGTTGACGAATACTTTTCAGGGGTTAAAAACATCAATTCTAACCCGACTTTTTTTAATGCTTTATCTTCTATTTCTAATTCAAATTCGTACATGTAATTATACTAAACGCAAAAAGAAACTTTTTTATCATATTAACGGATTATTTTCAGGGCAAGTCCACACAAGGTACGGTAATATAAAGAAGTTTTGGGCAGTAGCACCTCAAGATACACTTTATGATATTGGAGCTAGAAATTGGATACTTGAAAAAATGGAGAATTCAAATTCGTTATATATCAATTGTTAAAATCACTTGAAGCAGTTGCATGGAGATAGGTTATGGTGTAAGGATAATAATTTAGAAATAATATGAAATTTTTTTTATTTTATAAATTTTTCCGCTTTTTTAGCCAATCCTTCTTTTTCAAGAAATTCAATCAGTGAATAATCAAAATTAAGCTGATATAGTAATTTAAGTTGACAACAACAATGAAATATGGTATAATAATAGCGGAGGTGAAATTATGGCATATTCTTTGGACTTGAGAAAAAAGGTAATAGATTACAGAAAAACACACACTTTAGAGGAAGCCTATTTAACTTT
>CAISJE010000090.1 GCA_903885635.1 uncultured bacterium | reverse complement strand
CAACCTCCATACTCTCCTGATTTAAATAAAATCGAAAAGTTTTGGGCTTGGCTAAAGAAACAATTAAGGTCAGCATTGAAATTGTTTAACACATTGTATGAGGCACTCTGTCATTGTTTTCAACTTAAATAACTATACTAATCTTTTTACATAAATTATAAGGACTAAAGTAGTACAAAGTAGTTAAATTCCAAAGGAGTTGATTATGCCTAATGGTTTTAAAGCGGGTGGGAGAAAAAAAGGAACGCCAAACAAGAAAACTCAAAACCTCGCAGAACTCATTGAAGAAAATTATGCAGGCTTTGATCCAATCCTTGAACTGATAAAATTAAGCAAAAGCGATAAGGCACCAATTGATTTAAAAGTGTCAATTTTAAAAGATGTAACTCAATATATTTACCCAAGGCGAAAATCTATAGAAGCTGACATAACCGCCGAAGCTAATATAACCCCACCCCGAACCATTGAAGATATTATTTCAGAAATGACGAAGGGTCACTAATTTAAAGCAATTTTACTTAACTAAAAGAATCAAAAGCTTGGTACCCCACAGCTAGCTTCCGCAACCTTTATGTATGTTTGTACCTAAAATTAATTTCATAAGGCTTGCCAAGGCGAGAAAAAAGGCAGTTTACTGTAGATGCTGGCATGCAGGCATAAAAACTATAAAATTATTCTATTTTACTGCTTAAAATACATTTTAGGTAATGTTCATTAAAATCTTTACAGCCACATTCCATAATCTGTGGTTCTACAAACGGTTGGCTTGCTAAAAACCCTTGTGGCTCAATAAAAAAGCTACGACAGGAAAACAAGCTTGAAAGACACTTATTATTAGATGAGGAAATAAGGTTGTTTAGTGCCTGTGATGGGGATTTTTCTTACATAAACGATATGGAAGAACGCAAAAAAATAGAAAAAATCTATAGTAATCATTTTCAATACGTAAAGCCCATACTTATATGTGCGTTACAGACAGGCATGCGGAAAGAAGAAATTTTAAGCCTTGAGTGGCGTTGCGTTAATTTTGAAAAAAAGATTATTACGTTGCTTGTGACCAAAAATGGTAAAAAAAGAGACATCCCAATAAGTTCAGCTTTAAAGACGGAATTAGAAAAACTGAAAGCTACGATGCTAAGTAAGTATGTTTTTACAAATCCGATTACAGAAACAAGATATACAGATTTAAAACGTGCATTTACTACATTATGCAGTATCGCTAATGTTAAAGGGTTTCGCTTCCATGACTTAAGACATTCCGCAGCTACAAGAATGGTTGCATCAGGTGTTGATATAGTAACTGTTAAAAAAGTATTAGGGCATAGTGAAATAACTACAACAATGCGATATTCGCATTCAGGTGAAGCACAAAAAGTTAATGCTGTTGAAGCTCTAGCAAGCTATGCCGACAGAAATAGAAAAGTAATTCCTATAAAAAAAGAAGCAGCAGTTTAAAGTTTTTTGATTATTTTTAACTTAGTTTTTTAGGGCTTAAAATAACACCGATTGTAATTAACCACTAACAACAAGATAAAAATGTCTAAGAGATGGTGTAGCTGTAAATTGGATACTTCATAAAGATGGAACTGTATCTGATATAATACCTGAATGGAACGATGATAGAATTCCGCTTAGTTATAAATATGGTATGAGTATTATTGAAAAGAATCCGCCTCCACCTTTTCCTAAAAGCTTTGATCAAGAAAGCGTTAAATTAGAAGGTTTTTTCTGTAAATATAATTTTGATAGAATAGAATTAAATTATTATCCATTAAAAAAGGAAATCAGCATTGATATAGATAAAAACCATAAAATAAAAAAACATAGAACGCCAAATCCGCAACTTCCATTTAGTGATAATTAAAAAAAGATTGCCTGTATAGACAATCTTTTTTAGTCAAGGATTATTTTATGACAAAACAAACCTGGCATATATATTAAATAAATCTTCATCGGAAAGGTTATAGCCAAATACTTGATTTGCTTCCATCATATCAAGTGCCTTATTGTGTGATTTTAAATTGAATCTTTCTAAAAGTTCAGGCTGTATTTTAAGTTTTCTTAAAAAATTCACCGTGAAAGAAAACTAAATAGCTACCAAGTAATCCAGCCCCACTAATTATATAAATTATTAAAATAAAGATAAAATTTGATAAAATTTCAAAGGAAGAAGCTTTTGGATATATTATTAAAGTTAGACTTAAACATATAATTAAATCTATAATTGATGAATTTTTTAAAATTTCACATTGTTGTTTTTGGTCCTTTTGAACTTCATCTATAAGTAAAAGTAAAGATTCTTTATTGCTATATTTTTTCATCAAAAAAATAGCACTTGATAATAATGTAAATTTAATAAAATACAACAATAAAATTCCAAACAACCAATAATACCACAATGGATTATCTTTCCATAAGTTATCGGGAGCAAAAATCATATTTACTCCTAAAAAAATAAATATTATAGCAATTTAAGTTGACAACAACAATGAAATATGGTATAATAATAGCGGAGGTGAAATTATGGCATATTCTTTGGACTTGAGAAAAAAGGTAATAGATTACAGAAAAACACACACTTTAGAGGAAACCTATTTAACTTT
>CAISJE010000089.1 GCA_903885635.1 uncultured bacterium | reverse complement strand
CTTTGATAGAATAAGTAAAAAGAAGATACAAGAAGTAGAAAATTGGGTAAACAATAGACCGATGAAAGTATTAGAGTTCAAAACACCTGCACAGAAACGCATTGAGGCATTAGGTGTTGCACTTTAGGTCAGAATTCGGGACAAAGGTTACGTTGTCCAAAAACTTTTGGAGATAGCTGAGTTTTCACTTGAGGAGGAAGAAATACTTGATAAAGAAGGCGGATATACGGGTAAAAGGAAGCTTAGAGATACCACTGCGGGGTTAAAGGCGCTTGAATCGTTATGCAAATATCTCGGGTTTAGTTCAAAAGAGCATGACGAAAATACTTCTGAACCTAAAATTATAACAATAAGTAACTTAGATGAAGATAAAATTTAAGAAATAATGGCATGCCTTGTTTCTTTGAAAATTTTGAAAGGAAAGACAATGAAGAAAGATGAAACTGACATGGAGCAAAGACTTTTAAGTCATGCCTCACTTGATGATCTGATAAAGATGAAGATGGAAGAAGAATTGAAAGCCGAGTTTGAAAAATCGAACGAAAAACCTAAAAAACAAATAATTACGGATATTTCTAAGGTTCCAAAGAATTTAATTTTCAGTAAATATGCTGTTTATAAGATGTTTAATCGTATTAATAAATTAGAGACATATTTAAATGGTTTACAAGCTGAGGCTATGCTGGGATTACAAACGGTGATTAGGGAAAAGATTAAATCAGGGCTGATGGATGCATTTTCTACGGAGAGTGCGTATGTGAAGTTTGATAAAATAGAATGTTAGCGAGTTAAGTCAAAAAAAAGCGGTCTTTTGACCGCTAGCTTTCACTTTTTATAAAAAATATCTATTCAAGTCAATCTGATTGACAAAAGCTCGTATGAAAATAAAATAAAGAATAACAATAACAAGAGAATCGCTAATGATTTTTGTATGTCTGCGAATAAAAATTCTCTTTTATTTTTTCTGAAATCTTTAATTGCTAAAAATTCTTGTGTATATGGTTGGATGGGAAGTTTTTTTTCAATTTCTTCTATAACCTTTGAGAGTTTTACTTTTATAAGGAAGTTGTAGGAATCTACGTTTATCCACCATAAAACGCAAATAGCCAAACCTGCTGCACTAAATACCAGTGTTGAAGATAGGTCATAAATAAATGAATAATCTTTTGTTAAATACATTGTCAATATAATAGCCAAAACCAAGAATAAATAAAATTTATTAGATGTGAAACTTCGGTCTACAAATTTTTCTTTCTGCTCTGTATAAAGTTTGTATTGCTGAAATAGTATTTCCTCTGAGTTCATGTGTGCACCATCCTTTCTTATTTAGACTAATCTTATATGTATATTTTGAAAAAGTCAAGAGGGTTATGATTAAATTTATAAAAATAGTAGTTGATAGAAAAAATCAAGAATTTAGAAATATTCAATATATACCGCAGATATAGCAATTTAAGTTGACAACAACAATGAAATATGGTATAATAATAGCGGAGGTGAAATTATGGCATATTCTTTGGACTTGAGAAAAAAGGTAATAGATTACAGAAAAACACACACTTTAGAGGAAACCTATTTAACTTT
>CAISJE010000088.1 GCA_903885635.1 uncultured bacterium | reverse complement strand
TTGGTGGAGGGTGAAAAAGCTTACTCTGATTGCAATTAACCCTCACCCGACTTTCTAGCGTTCGCGGGCTTCCGCTCACGAAGAAAGTCGACCTCTCCGCAAAGGAGAGGTGAAAAGCTCGGTAAGCTTTTTGAAAATTAGTTTTTACACAGCTTGGAGGCGAGGGGTTTTTAGGTGGAAAATTTTTGTTCATTTTTTTATCTGAGGTGCATTTATTAAGTATTTTTAACAATTGAGAGCAATATTTCTTTATAATCCTTGCTAAAACTGAATAAATGGGTATAATAATTATGGTTGTTCCAGTTAAATTGGGGCATGGTAGTGTAAGACCAAGCATTTGACAGGTTAAATGGTTATTTGGAGCCATTAACAAAAAATAAAATTGTCAATGATGGTAAAAAAAAGGAGGTTCTATATGAACAAAGACGAATTGGTAAAAGAGGTTTCAAAAAAAGCGAAAGTTTCTCAAAAAGCTACTGCGGATGTTATTGCAGCTGTTTTAGAAACAATCGAAAAGACTGTTGCTAAAGGCAAAAAAGTAACACTTGTAGGGTTCGGTACGTTTGAGCCACGCAAAAGAGCTGCTAGATTGGGTCGTAACCCTCAAACAGGTGCTGAGCTTAAAATCTCTGCAAAAACTGTTCCTGCTTTTTCAGCAGGTAAAAAATTCAAAGAACTTGTTAAATGAGGATGCGGAAAAATCCAAAAAATGACAGTTTTTTGAGATTTTTCAAGTCCGACCTTGGAAGTGCTCGCACCCATACCGGCTGCGGGATAGCCGGTGGTATGGGTGCGAGCCGGACAAGGGAGATTGCGAGAAAAATTCCTAATTTTTCCGCAAGCTCAATAGTAATTTAATAAGTTTGTGATTCTTTTAACATTGGCGGTGAAAATTAAAATTTTCACCGCCAATGTTTTTTGCTACTGCTACAGTGGTCTTTTTTTGTGATAATCTAGGTGTATGTTGAGGAGTATTCTAAATTCAGCGGTACAGAAAAAGTTTTTCCTAATGTTTTTTACTTCCGTAATTTACATTGTGGGACTTTTCGCCTATTTTACGGAGACAGCAGTTTGGATGGCGTTTTTACTCTTGATTTTAGGTATTTTTACGATTGTAAAAAATTATTTATCACCTAAATTGGTTCTATTTTGGTATTTTATGTTTTTCTTTGCTTTTTTTAACGCAAATTTTAGGATAAAAGATTCCGATGCTCTTTATCGTCTGACCCCACAAAATGCGACAATCAAAGGTCAAATCGTCTCAATTCCGACAGGGAATATACCTGATAAAAAAAAGTTTTTTCTAAAAACCTCAAAAATATACTATAACGGGAAAACGGAAAATATAAACGCCAAAACGCTTGTAACTGTGGTTTCTAAAGACAATAATTTTTCAAAATTTAATATTGGCAACACCTATCAAATCAGCGGCAAGTTAAGAGCTCCATTTGAAGCCTCAAATCCATCGCAGTTCGATTATGGGCGATATTTGAAAAATTTCGGAGTTTTTACGGTATTTTACGCCAATGAAAAAGATTGTATAATCCAAAAGACAAAATTAAGCCCTAAATGGAAGTTTTTACAAGGTTTAAATAATATTAGAAACGATATTATCAAAACCCATGCAAAATATTTAAAAAGCCCTAACCTTGAAATTTTGGGCGGAATTGTTTTCGGTGATGATGCTGTTGCTCCGCCTGATTACGTGAAAGCATCTTTCGCACATTCGGGATTATTGCATATTTTGGCGGCTTCGGGGATGAATGTGGCATTGGTTTACGGAATTTGGTTTTTTATATTGAAACGACTTAGAGTTCCTTTTAACATAACCGTTTTGAGCGGAATTTTCGTTGTAATTTTTTACGCAATGATGACTGGGCTTGGACCTTCGGTTATTCGCGCGACTTTTATGCTGATTTTTATTCTGGTCGGGAAATTAATCGACAGAGACGCTCACAGTATCTCGCTTTTGTCTTTTGTGGCACTGTTGATGCTGATTTACAACCCAGCATACATTAACGATGTTGGGTTTCAGCTCTCATTTTTGGTTACTTTTGTGCTTTTGGTTACGGCTCCGCTTATTTTTGAAAAAATTAAAACAATGCCAAACTGGCTTTCCGGCGCTATTTTTATTCCTGTGATTGCTCAATTTTGGGTTGCGCCGATTCAAATGTATTATTTTAATTCTTTCAGTTTATATTCGGTTTTTGCAAATATTGCGATTTTACCATTTTTGACCGTAATCAGTTTTTGTGGGTTTATAAGCTCAGTTTTGTCCCTGATAAAACCTTTTGCGACTCAAGTTTGTTTTGTATTTTCGTTTATTTTGAACCCGATTTTAAATATTTTAGTATTTATTTCTGACTTCTTTTCAAAACTCTCTCATTCTCTTGTGCAAACACCTCAACCAAATATGTTTCAGCTGCTTTTGTATTACGGCGCGGTGCTTTTGACGACATTTTTATTTAAGGTTGGCAGAAATAAAAAAATAATGGCAGTTATGGCTTTTTTATCTTTGATTTTAGTGATTTCTTGTTTGCCACAACACAAGAATAGTCTTGAAACGATTGCGTTTGATGTACAAAATGCAGATGCTTTTTTGATTAAGACCCCACAAAACAAATATTTTCTAATCGACAGCGGAAAAATGGGGTATAACGGTGGAAAAACTCAGGCAAAAGCCATTGTTTTGGAATATTTAAAGGATAATGGGATTAAAAATATTGAGGGGTTAATTGTAACGCACTTTGACTCTGACCATGCCGGCGGGGCGGTTGATTTGATTGAGAATTTGAACATAAAAAATGTTTATATCAATTCGCTTGAGGACAAATCAAATATTGCGAAAAAAATATACAAAAGTGTTCAAAATAGGGAGAAAACAAAGATTTGGCTTGCAAAAAACAATGCCGTTATTTATTCCGAGGGGGATTTGACGATAAAAAGCTTTGTTGCCGACCTTAAAGGTGAGGAATTTGAGAATGAAAATTCAATTATAACACTTGTTTCTAAGAATAATTTTGACGAACTTTTCATGGGCGATGCCGGAGTTGTGGCATTTGCCAAAATCAAGGACTATTTACCGAAAAATATTGAGGTTTTAAAAGTTGGACATCATGGGGCAAAAAATGTTATAGACAAGAGTTTTTTGGACGTGATTAACCCTGAAATTGCCATAATTTCAACGGGTTTAAATAATTACGGACATCCAAACGCTTACACGCTTGATACTTTAAAAACCCATAGGATAAAAACCCTGCGTACCGACAGACAAAACGCTATTAAAATAAGTGAGAAAAACAATTCTTACGAAGTTTTTTCTTACAATAAAAGTTATTGGATGAAAAAATGACAAGAAAAAGGACGAAAAGTATTAAAAAATGTAAAGTTTTTCCGCCAGAGGTAGCAACTTTATTTTTTTACGAGTTTTCACTAACCAGAATACAAAATTAGGAGAAAGAAAAAATGAAAATCATTAATAACGCCCCCCCCCCCCGAAACCCAATAAAACCGCATCTTTCGGCAGCATAGCCGGCATATGTCGCAATGAAGATTTACCCAAATTACAACAACTCATAGCCCAACATAATAACTTCTTTAAGCCTTTCAATGTAGAATATCAGCTTACTCTAAGTGGAAATAATAACCTCGTAACCTTAAATGGTTTTGATACCAGCTTGCTTAAAAGAAAACCTACCAACATTTTCGATATGCCTCTATTAATACATATCACTAATCAAAAATTTCAAGCTTGGCTAACGGATACTAAGTTATTTTTAAATTAATAAAAACCTGTGCAGTGATAAGTAGGGTGCGGATTTAACCGCACCGTCAAGATTATTCGTATTCTAAATCTTTAATGTGTTGAATATTTTTTATAATTTGGCATTAAGCAGTATCTGGCGTTGAATGGCGGTGCGGTTAAATCCGCACCCTACGGACTGCACTAAAATACTAAATATCTAAACCTCCAAATCTCCCCTCACATTTTGCACCACAAAATGTGCAGTATCCGTTTTGTAAATTTTCTTCATTAATTGAATAAATATTGCGGGTTATAAGCGATTTTGAGCAGGCATGGCAGTAAGTTGTTGATGTCTTCTCATCAAGTACATTTCCTGTATAAACATATTTTATCCCCGCCTTTTTTGCTATTTCATAAGCTTTTAAGAGGGTGGATAATTTTGTCTGTGGTCTATCCATAAACTTATAATCAGGGTGAAATGCACTGAAATGAAGCGGAACATCCACCCCCAGATTCTGAACAATCCACTCACATTCACGTTCAAGTTCATCATCCGAATCGTTCTCGCCCTCTATTAAAAGAGTAGTTAATTCAAGCCAGCAGTTGGTTTCGTTTTTGACATATTTTATTGTATCTAAAATCGGCTCTAATGAAGCAAGACAGTTTTTCTTATAAAAATCTTCGCTAAACGCCTTTAAATCGATATTTGCGGCGTCCATATAAGTAAAAAACTCTTTTCTCGGCTCGGGATTAATATAGCCTGCAGTAACCGCAACCGTTTTAATCCCGTTATCACGGCAAATTTTTGCGGTGTCGATTGCGTATTCAAAAAAGATTACGGGGTCGTTATAAGTAAAAGCAACACTTTTACAACCTAATTCTTTGGCTATTTCAACAATTTTTTCCGGCGAAGTTTGATTGAGCTCTGTCGGGTCGCCTTTTGATTTGGAAATATGCCAGTTTTGGCAAAACATGCAACCCATATTACACCCCAAAGTCCCGAAAGACAAAACTTTACTGCTCGGATAAAAATGATACAACGGTTTTTTTTCAATAGGATCAACCGAAAGACCCGTATTATAACCATAAGAGATTAACTCAACATTACCGCCGATATTTTTCCTTATCTGGCAAAATCCGCGCTGTCCGTCGCTTAGCTTGCAATTTCTCGGACAAATCGTGCATTGAAGTTTATTATCCTTTAGTATGTTTTGATATTTCATAAAGTATATTATAATCTAATCAGTAGAAAAATTAATAGGTAGATTTACTATGAAAAAAATAAAACCCACCACCGCGGCAGGAAAATTTTACACAAATAACAAAGATGAATTATCCGCCCAAATAGATTTCTTTATCGCAAACAATACACACGATTATAAATATAACACCCGTGCCATAATAGTTCCGCATGCAGGGTATATATATTCGGGTCAGCTTGCGTGTAACGGGTTTCAATATCTTGATAAAACCATAAAAAATATTTTTGTTATCGCCCCTCCGCATTACGTTGCAGTGAAAAATATCGCGTTATCAATTTTTGAAAAATGGTCAACACCACTGGGTGAATTTGATGTTAATCAAGAAATTAACACCGAGTTGGTGGAAAAATTCGGATGTGAATTTGAAGACGACGCTTTTGTGAACGAACATTCAATCGAGGTTCAGTTACCGTTTCTTCAAAAGTTTTTACCGCACGTGAAAATTGTTCCAATTTTGGCTGGGCACAGTTATGAAAAACTAACAAAAATCATCGCCCATTACTGGCAAGATTCTGAAAACGCATTTGTAATTTCTTCTGATTTAAGCCATTTTTATGACACCGTACAAGCAAGAAAACTTGACAATACAACCGCAGAAATGATTGAAACAAAAAATATGGAAAAATTTGACCACGAACAAGCCTGCGGAGGTGTGGGAATCCGCGCTTTAGTAAACTTTGCCAAAAACAAAAATTATTCTCTAATCCGAGTAGGCATGACAAATTCAGGTGATATCACAGGTGACACGTCCAGTGTTGTCGGGTACGGAAGTTGGCTTTTATACGAAGGAGCCAAAAATTCATTTATAAAAAAATATTTTTCAAACTTTGTGGTCGAAACCTGTAAAAAAAGTATTTTATCAGGGCTGCATCAAAAAATTCCTCAATGCGAAAACACTCCTGCCGTTTTTAACCAAGCCGGTGCCTGTTTTGTAACGTTAGAAAAAAATGGCGATTTGAGAGGTTGTATCGGTTCAATTCTTGCTCATAGACCACTAATTGAAGATTTAGTGAAAAATGCTCAAAATTCGGCGTTTTCAGACCCAAGATTTCAACCGCTTAAAAAAGATGAGTTTAAAGATTTATCAATTGATGTTTCCTTGCTTTCAGAGCCTGAGAAAATGAATTTTGACAACGAAGCAGACCTTTTAGCTCAAATAAAACCATTTGTTGACGGATTAATAATCAAGGACAGAAACCATCAGTCGGTTTATTTGCCATCCGTATGGGAACAGTTACCCGACAAAGTAACCTTTTTGAATTCATTAAAAATAAAAGCGGGACTAACTCCAAAATATTTTTCCTCGACTTTTGAAGCTTACAGATTTACGACGGAATACATTAAAAGTGAATAATATAGAGTTGAATTCACCGTATAACAAGTTCATTAAAATCAACAAACGGTTCAACGAATAAGTTAGTGAAATGTTAATATAGAGCACCTCTTCTTGGCGAGTTTGCGAGCCTTAGAAGGAAGGGTGTCGACTTGTCGACGACGAGGATAGGATTTCAACACGAGTGTGCGAGTGTATGAAATCCTTGGTGGAGGGTGAAAAAGCTTACTCTGATTGCAATTAACCCT
>CAISJE010000087.1 GCA_903885635.1 uncultured bacterium | reverse complement strand
AGGAGAAAATTAATGCCTGATGAAATAAAAATTTTTGAAGAAAATAAAATTCGCTCGCTTTGGGACGAAAAAATAGAAAAATGGTATTTTTCAATTACTGATATTATTGAAATACTCACAGAGAGCAAAAATCCTAGAAGATATTGGAGTGATTTAAAGACAAAACTCAAAGAAAATGAGGGTTTTGAGCAGTTGTACGAAAAAATCGTACAACTGAAATTACTATCCGCCGACGGGAAAAAATATGCAACAGATTGTGCTGATGTTGAAACAATGCTCAGAATTGTTCAATCCGTTCCTAGCAAAAAAGCTGAACCAATCAAGCAATGGCTTGCCAAGGTGGGTTATGAAAGAATGCAAGAAATGGCTGATCCTGCTCAAGCCATAGATAGAGCTAGAGAAACTTGGAAAAATCACGGCAGAAGTGAAAAATGGATTCAGCAAAGAATGATGGGGCAAGAAACCCGAAATAAACTTACTGATTATTGGAAAGACCACGATATAAAAGCAGGCAATGAATATGCTATTTTAACAAATATTATCCATCAAGAATGGGCTGATTTATCTGTCAAAGACCATAAAAACCTAAAAGGGTTAAAATCTCAAAATCTTAGAGATCATATGAGTGAGGCCGAACTGATTTTTACAGCATTGGCAGAGCTTTCGACAAGACAAATCGCTGAAGTCGAAGATGCTACTGGCTTTAATGAAAATAAAACAGCAGCCAAAAAAGGTGGAAACATAGCAAAACAAGCAAGAAAACAACTCGAAGAAAAAACAGGGAAATCCGTGATTTCTGATGGAAATTTTTTATCACCTAAAAAACAACCGAAGAAAATAACAAAAAAGGAGAATAAAAATGCCTGATAATTATACAATTGACGATTTATTAAAATCGCCATTCGAAAAAATAAAGCGAATGAGTGAAGAGGGCTACGAATTTTGGTCGGCCAGAGATTTGTATAAACTCTTGGAATATTCTGAATACAGACACTTTTTGCCTGTTATAGATAAAACTAAAGAGGCTTTAATTAACTTGGATGAAAACATCGACGACCATGTCGAGGACATGCTCGACATGGTCGAAATTGGCTCTGGTGCTGAAAGAAAATTAGACAGCTTAAAATTATCAAGATTTGCATGTTATTTGATTGTTCAAAATGCTGATCCATCTAAAAAAATAGTTGCACTAGGTCAGGCTTATTTTGCTATTAAAACAAGACAAAAAGAGTTAATCGAGGCGGAAGAAAAGAAATTACTAGAATCAGAAGAAAATCAAAAAAGATTGTTCCTAAGAGAAGAAATGAAAAAGCATAACAAACATCTGGCTGATGCTGCAAACAACGCAGGAGTAAAAGAACCAAGAGATTATGCAATCTTTCAAGATTACGGATATAAAGGATTATACGGAGGTTTAGGCAACAAAGATATTCATGCCCGCAAAGGATTAAAGAAAAGTCAACAAATCTTAGACCACATGGGAAGTACTGAATTGGCGGCGAATTTATTCCGAGCAACGCAAACTGAAGAAAAATTAAGACGTGAAAAAATTAAAGGCAAGGTAAAAGCTAACCAAACACATTACGAAGTTGGCAAAAAAGTCCGTCAAACAATAAAGGATTTAGGCGGAACAATGCCTGAAAATTTACCGACTGTTGAAGCTATAAAAAAAATAGAACGGGAAGAACGCAGAAAACTTGAGGATAAGGGAGAATGATTTATGCCTGATTTAATAAAAGTTGAATATCAACAAACCGGCGAAAGCACAAATACTAATAAATTTGGAATGAGACAAATGCAAGAACGTGCATTTGCAGCTAGAAATTCCAAATATTTACTTTTAAAAGCACCTCCGGCATCAGGCAAGTCTCGTGCTTTAATGTTTATTGCACTCGATAAACTCTTAAAGCAAGGCTTAAAAAAAGTCATTATAGCTGTTCCTGAACGTTCAATCGGAGCTTCTTTTGCCCCAACCAAGTTATCAGAATTCGGGTTTTATGCGGATTGGAATCCTGACGATAGATACAATCTATGCACCCCAAGTGAAGAAAAAAGCTTGGTAGAAGCTTTTAAAAGGTTTATGGATAATGGTGAGCAAATT
>CAISJE010000086.1 GCA_903885635.1 uncultured bacterium | reverse complement strand
AGGGTTAATTGCAATCAGAGTAAGCTTTTTCACCCTCCACCAAGGATTTCATACACTCGCACACTCGTGTTGAAATCCTATCCTCGTCGTCGACAAGTCGACACCCTTCCTTCTAAGGCTCGCAAACTCGCCAAGAAGAGGAGCTGCCGCAAGGGAGGAGGAGGTGCGAACGCCTATAATTAGTTTTTACACAGCCTCAAGGGGCGAGGTGGAAACGTTTGTTATCATTGTATTTGCAATATATTAAGTTTTCTGGTGATTAGTTACGCATGTGGTTGGTAAATTCTATCTTTAGATTTTAATAATCTTTGTATAGAACAATCCCGTCTTTTTCAACCGCTGTGATGTTAAAATCTTCATCCCAATAAATACAGCCTTCAAGCTCAATATTATGATAGTTGTATAAGTTATCAGAAGCCATTTTTACGTATTTTTCAAAATTTTCAGGGTCATTAAATGCCAAGCGCCTAACTATTTCATCTAAAACCATCGTGCTTCCCGCAATCGTACCACTAGCTGAAATCGCCTTTTTAGCCTTAGAAATGATTTTTTCTCCGGCAAAAATCATTTCTTTCAAATTACTCTTAGCCAACGGCAGGGAATCTGAAACTAAAATTATTTTCTCCGTGGGTTTTGTTTTAAAAACAAGGCTTAAAATATCTTCGCTCAAATGTACACCATCCGCGATAATTTCTGTGTAAATTTTATCCTCAATCAAAGCGCTCAAAGCCGTTGATTGTTCGCGGTGATTAATCCCCTGCATTGCATTAAAAAGGTGAGTAACCCCGTCGCATTTGTTCAAATCAGCCCCAACGCAGTGACCTGCTTGAACTTTTACCCCTTTAAGTGTCAAATAACGGCTCAGGGCAAAGTTTTCATCCAATTCGGGAGCGAGCGTGACTATTTTAATTAAATCATCTTCAATAAGTTTATAATTTTCGGTTGTCGGTTTCAAAAACAATTTTTCGTCATGAATCCCTTTTTTATCGGGATTAATAAAAATCCCCTCAATATGAACACCTAAAATCGTTGCCATTTCAGGTGTTTGTTGAGATTTGGCGATTTTAATCTGTTCGATTTGGCGTTTAATATTTTCTATACTGTCAGTAACTAATGTCGGAAAAAATCCGCCAATCCCATGCGTTAAAAGTTTTTTTGACAAAAACAAAATTTCATCTGATGTACAGGTTCCGAAATCCACCCCAAAACATCCGTGAAAATGTTGCTCTACCAATAATTTGGATTTATAAAAGTTTTCAGTTTTCATTTTTTACACCTTAACACCTATCTAAGAGGCTTCTTTTAACTTATCTTCAATGGCCTCATTGACAATCTTGTTGAGACTTTTGCCTTGTACTTTTGCTTTTTGCACCAGTTTGTAATGGTTTTCGGGATCTGTCCTTACAACAAATTTACCTGTATAATCAACAGGTTTAATCGGTTCAGGAATTTCATCATTAAATGACAATTTACAATCTATGTAAGACAAAAGAGCGTCTTTTATCATCATTGTAGCTTCTTCAATGGTTTTTCCTTCAGACATACAGCCTTTTAATTCGGCAATAGATGCAACATAACAATTATCAATATTACTCCATTCAAAACGATATGTCCAATTCAAGTTCAAGTAATAATTCAAGTCTTTTTTCATTCTAGTACCTCACGAATTTGCTTCATTAAATAATCTTTTAACGGATTTTGAGTTTTAACCAGCGTTATCTGTTCACAATTATTTTTTCTAAACGTTACGTGTGAACTTCCCCCACTAGGCATCTTGGGTAAATAGCCTAAGCTAATCAAAATTTTTTCGGCATCAACATAGGAAATTCTTTTCCCATCTAAGATTTTTTGAAGTAGCTTATCTCTTTTAGCCATACAGATATAGTATCACATTTTGATACTATTGTCAAGGGTTACATTAGAAATATTAACCACCTAAGAAAACCTTTTTAGCTTCTTCTCTGTCGTCAAAATGAATTGTTTTATCTTTTAAAATCTGATAAGTCTCATGCCCTTTTCCGGCAAGCACAACTACATCATTCTTGTCACAAATCGTTTTCAAAAGTTCAATCGCTTTAGTCCTGTCAGGTTCAACAAAAACTTTTTGCGTATTAATCGATTTCAACCCTGCCAAGACATCGGTTATAATTTGTTGCGGGTCTTCGCTTCTGGGATTATCCGAAGTAATGACAATTTTATCGGAAAGTTTTTCTGCGATAGCCCCCATCTTTGGTCTTTTTGTTGCGTCTCTATCACCACCGCAACCAAAAAGGCAGATTAATTTTGAATTTTTCGGGGTAATTTCTCTTGCCGCTGTCAAAACGTTTTCAAGCCCATCCGGCGTATGGGCGTAGTCTACTATCACAAGCGGGTTTTTTGCTACAACTTCAAATCGACCTGCAACACCCTTTGTGGTTTCCAAAGGTTTGATACACAGATTAAGGTCAACACCCATTGAAAGCCCTGTCGCAATTGCCGCAAGTACGTTATAAACACTGAACATTCCGTTCATTTGTAATTTAACTTTTTGTGCTCCAAGCTGTTTTGTTTCACAGACAAATTCCGCACCTGAAAGCGAAAATTCAACTTCTTTAGCCATAATATCAGCCGAATTTTTTACCCCATAGGTCAAAATCTTTACCCTTTGAGGAATTATTTCTAAAAATCTTTGCGCATACTCATCATCAGCATTAATCACTGCAAAATCACCAGCCTTTAGTCCTTTGAAAAGAATTGCCTTGGCATCAAAATAATTGTCCATTGTAACGTGATAATCCAAATGATCTTGGGTTAAATTGGTCAAAACAGCACCTGCAAAGACACATCCGCCGACTCTGTTTTGTTCAAGCGCGTGGGAGCTCACCTCTATCACAACGTTCTTTATGCCCTCTGTTTTAATCAAATCAAGCACTGCTTGAAGCTCTGGCGCCTGTGGAGTTGTGTGCTTGGCCTCTTTGTACTCATCTTTTGATGATAACTTATAACCCAAAGTCCCAATCAATGCACAATTTTCGCCTTTAGATTCAAGGATTTTTTGCACAAGATGTGTGACGGTTGTTTTGCCGTTTGTACCTGTAATCCCTATTAGATTGAGCGATTTCGAGGGCGAATTGTAAAATTTTTCGGCAATATCTGCGATTTGGCATCTTGTGGATTTGACGACAATTTGTGGCAGATGGGTATCCAGTTTTTTTTCTACAAAAAATGCCTTTGCACCGCTTTCGACTGCACTTTTAAAATAGGCATGCCCGTCAGAGTGTTCGCCTACGAGGCAAGCGAAAATATCACCCGACTTGGTTGTTTTTGAGTCATAAGAAATTCCTGTGACTTCAACATCTTCAAAGTTGATTAATTCTTCATACTTTAAATTTTCTATTAGTTCTTCCAGTCTTCTTCTGTTCACGTTTCACCTTTTCTCATATTCTTTTGTCGGGCTTTGATGTTTTATGCAGTTACTTCTGACTTCGCAAATTGCATTTCATAAAGATGTTTGTATTTTCCGTTCTCAATTTTTATTAATTCATTGTGGGTTCCGAGTTCCACAAGCCGACCTTCATTGACAACGGCTATTCTATCTGCATTTTGGATAGTTGAAAGTCTATGCGCGATTACAAAAACCGTCTTGTTCTGCATCAAGTTATCCAACGCTTTTTGGACTATCGCTTCGGATTTATTGTCAAGTGCAGAAGTTGCTTCATCAAGGATAACAATCGGAGCGTTTTTTATCATAGCGCGGGCAATTGCAACCCGCTGTCTTTGTCCACCTGAAAGAGTGGTTCCACGTTCACCGACAAATGTGTCAATACCCAATTCAAGAGTTGAAAGAAATTCATCCAAATGCGCCATTCTGATAACTTCGCTTAATTCCGCCTCCGTCGCCGTTTTTCTTCCCATCATTATATTATCTCTGAGTGTTCCTGAGAATAAAAAATTATCCTGAAACACGAACGAAATTTGTTCTCTCAATGAACTCAAATCAAATTTTCTCAAATCAACGCCGTCAATCTCAATCGAACCTGATTTGACATCATAAAACCGTGGGATTAAATTCACCACCGTACTTTTTCCACCGCCTGAGTTGCCGACAAGTGCGATGGTTTCATTTTTAGGCACAGTCAAAGAAAAATCCCTAAGCACAGGAACATTTTCCACGTATTCAAAATTAACGTTTTTAAACTCGATTTGTTTCTCAAAACCTCTCATTGGAATAGAATTAGGTTCTGTTTTAATTTCAGGAATAATGTCAAACAGTTCAAAAACCCGTCCCATAGCAACAAAAGTCCCCTGCAAGCCTGCAAGAGTCTGCCCCAAACCTTTTACAGGTTTATAAAGCAATAATAAAGAAGTCACAAACGCTGCAAAACTACCGCTTGTGAGTTCTCCACTGATAATCAAATGGTTTCCGTACGCCATTACGAGTGCGATTCCGCAAGAGGCAACAAAATACATTATGGGCGATAACCAGCCTACCCGTTTTGTTAAAGACATTGATAAATCGAATTGTTCCTCAATCTGGCTATTAAACAGTTGATTTTGTTGTGTTTGTAAATTATACGCCGCAATAATTTTGTTTCCCGAGAAAGTTTCATTAAAATTTGTAGTCATGCCGCCACCGACAACCATCGCGGAATTAGAAACGGATTTAACTTTTTTTCTGATAAAAGCAACAGGCAACATTGCAATTCCAAGCACTGTTACGCCGATAATCGCGAGTTTCCACGCCGTAAACAACAAAACAGCCACCAGCCCGACTATGCCAAAAAACGCAGAAATAAAGGTTTTTACGTTATCGATAATACTTCTTGATGCCGCATCAGGGTCGCCCAAAAATCTCTGTAAAACCAGTCCTGACGAATTAATATCATAAAATTTCGGATTAAGAGAGGTTAGTTTTGCAAATAACTCGGATTTGAGTGAGTTTGAAATTCTCATCCCTGTCCAGTCGGTCAAATAGGTATTGGCGTATTTCAAGCCGCCTTGAATAATCGCAAAAGCGATAATCGCAGGCGGAATTAGTGTTGCCCAAAAATGTTGGCTGTGAAAAACTGTCCCAAGAATTTTAAAGGTTGCGTGCGGATTTCCGTTAATAACATTATCCAAATAAGGCTTTAGGGCAATTGCCGTAACCCCGTCTAACAAGCCCAACGGAATAGCTATTATTATGCCTAAAATAGCTCTGAATATAACAGGCTTTAAATAAGGGTAAATCCTCCGTAACAAATATCCGTACCTAAATGCGTCTTTTGACACTGTATCTTTTAACTTCATAAATCCCCCACAATCTTAATTCTATAAATAATATATTTACACAAAAAAACCTGAAATTCTATATTACAAACATAAAAATTTTGTAAAGATTGCTTTTTACTTTTACCATGTTTGATGTATAATTTTGTTGTAATAGAAGTGTATAACTAAAAGTAACGCATAAGGTGCGTTAGAAGGAAGAAAAAAATGGTAGATTCAAAAAAAACACAATTTGAGATTGGCGGAAAAACCGTCGAAGTTGAAACAGGAAAGTACGCTAACACAGCTAACGGCTCAATTACAATCAGATGCGGTGACACTATGTTGTTCATCCACGCAACTGTTTCAAAAGAACCAAGAGTAGGGATAGACTTTTTCCCATTGCTAATCGATTATGAAGAAAGAATGTCTGCAATCGGACGTATCCCCGGCGGATTTAACCGTTCTGAAGGAAGAGCGAGTGAAAAAGCTATATTAACAGACAGACTAATAGACCGACCAATCAGACCTTTATTTCCTAAAGGTTACAGAAATGATATTCAAATCGTTGCTCAATTATTCAGCTACGACCAAGAAAATCAGCCCGACACATTAGCAATGTTAGGTTCCTCTTTTGCATTAATGCTTTCAGGCGCTCCTTTTGAAGGTCCTATCGGAGCGGTTAGAGTTTCAAAAGTTGACGGGCAATTAATTGCAAATCCAACTCACCAACAAGCTGATAAATCTGACCTAGACATTGTTGTTTCAGGAACTGCAGATTCAGTGATAATGGTTGAAGCAGGTTGTAAATTCGTTACTGAAGACGATATAATGGAAGCGGTTGAATTCGCTCAAATTGAAATAAAAAAACAGTGCGAAGTTCAAGTTGCGTTCGCTAAAGAATGTGGCGCTGTAACAGGAACATTTGTTGATCCTTACGATACAACTGAATTAGCATCTATAATCAAAGAAACGGCTTATGATTTAGTCAAAGATGCTTATCACAACTTCGACAGACAGTACAGACAAGACAAATTGGCTGAAGCTAAAACTCTTGTTAAAGAAAAAGTAGAAGCTTTAAGCGACGATCACGCTATCAAAAAAATGCTTAAAGAATCAGGTATCAACTTTGTATCTGAAGAATTTAAATCTCTTGAGAAAAAAGTTATGCGCGCAATGATTGTTGACGAAGGTACTAGAGCAGACGGAAGAAAATCAGACGAAGTAAGACCTATTTGGTGTGAAATTGGGGTTATTCCAAGAGCTCATGGTTCAGCAGTATTTACAAGAGGACAAACTCAAGCGCTTTCGGTTGTAACTCTTGCAGGTCCGGGTATGAAACAAGACCTTGATGGCGTTGATCCTGAAAAAGAAAAAAGATACATGCACAAATATATATTCCCAGGATTTTCAGTCGGTGAAGTAAAACCAATGAGAGGACCGGGCAGACGTGAAGTAGGACATGGATGTTTGGCAGAACGTGCTAACATTGCAGCTCTTCCGAGCCAAGAAGAATTCGGATACACAATCAGAGTAACATCTGATATCCTTGAATCAAACGGTTCAACTTCAATGGCGTCAACTTGCGGAAGCTCAATGGCGTTGATGAATGCGGGTGTTCCTGTTAAATGTATGATAGGCGGAGTTGCTATGGGACTTATTAAAGAAGGCGATAAAGCAGTTGTGCTTACGGACATTCAAGGAATCGAAGATTTCTTGGGCGATATGGACTTTAAAGTTACAGGTAGCGAAAATGCAATTACGGCAATCCAGATGGATATGAAAGCAAAAGGAATTTCAAACGAACTTTTGAGAAACGCTCTTGCTCAAGCTAAGGAAGGCAGATTACACATCTTGGCAGAAATGAAAAAAGCTATCTCTGCTCCAAGCGAAGTTATGTCTCCACACGCACCGAGAATTTTCACTATGCAAATCGCTAACGAAGATATCGGGTCTGTTATTGGACCTGGAGGAAAGCAAATTAGAGCAATCGTTGATGCTTCAGGTGCCGAAATTGATATTCAAGATTCGGGGATCGTTACAATTACTTCAAACGACCAAGAAGGTGCTGATATTGCGATAAATATGATTAAAAATATTACATTCAAACCGCAAGAAGGCATGGTTGTTAAAGGCAAAGTTGTAAGAATTATTCCAATCGGCGCGTTTGTTGAAATAGCACAAGGTAAAGACGGAATGGTGCATATTTCTCAAATTTGTAACGAAAGAATCGATACAATCGAACCGCATTTGAATGTTGGTGACGAAGTTGTTGTTAAGGTAATGAGAATTGACGATAAAGGCAGAGTCAATCTTACAATTAAAGGAGTTAGCGAGCAAGAAAAGGCTAAGTTTTTGGTTTGCTGCTAAAATAAGTCAACAATAGATAAAATAAAAAAGGGTTTTTGGTTTCCAAAAACCCTTTTTTATTTGTAAAAAATGGACTTGTGCAAAGTCTCAATAAATAAGCGGCGCCTTGGCGCCGCTTATTCGGGGTTGATGTATGTTTATAGGTTTATCCGTTAATGCCCGCAAGCACTAGTGCCAACTTTGCAGAATCAGAAATATCTACCCCGGCAAATTCTTTATTAAATGTAGCCAGACCTTCAACAACTTTGTCTTCAAAGGCAGACATAAATCCCGCAATTCTTGCGGCACTTTCTTTATCTACGTATTTTGATGTGTCGATAGATGGAGTTGCCGGAGTTATTGAAATTGCGGATTGTGCCATGTAATTAAAAACTTCATCGGCAGATACTGAAGTCTGTGTGTTGCTTACCTTGGATTCTTCAGTTTTTTCTGTTGCTTCTTCTTTTGCTTGAGGTTTTGCCCCAAATCCTGAAGCAGCATTTATTCCTTGAGGATTTACATTAATTGGACTAATAAATGACATTTTATTTCTCCTATTTAGATTTACTCACAATTTCTATATCGGCTAATATTTTAATTATCTTTAGGAGAAAGTCATATATTCCTGAAAATGTTTTACAATTCGTAACGTTTACAATGCGAATTTTTCAAAATTACTGAATTTTTCTCATTGTAGGAAATGCTATAACTTCTCTTATCGTTTGTGAATTTGTCAAAAGCATTACAATTCTGTCAATACCCATCCCCATGCCACCTGTAGGAGGCATGCCGTATTCAAGCGCATTGATAAAATCTTCGTCAATATCACAAGCTTCTTCATCCCCTTGGGCCTTTGCCCTTGCCTGAGCTTCAAAACGCCCTCTTTGGTCAATCGGGTCGGTTAATTCAGAAAACGCATTCGCCACTTCCCAACCGTTAATTCTTGTTTCAAAACGCTCGGTCAATCGGTCGTTATCTCTATGAACCTTCGCCAACGGCGATATATCACGAGGGTAATCAATAATGTGAATTGGTTGGATTAAATGCGGTTCAACTTTTTCTTCAAATATTTTATCGAGAATTTGTCCCCAATTATCTGTTTTTTCAACTGCAATACCCATTTTGTCAGCCTGTTCAGCGGCTTCTTGTGCTGTGAAATAAGTATTAAAATCTATTCCGGTATATTCTTTAATTGCTCCAAGCATGGTTTTTCTATCCCAAGGCGGAGTCAAATCTATTTCTTTATCTCCGAATTTAATTTTCATTGTTCCTAAAATATCTTGAGCTATTGAGCTTACCATATTTTCAGCAAGTGCCATCATTTCGTTGTAATCGACATAAGCTTGATAAAGTTCTATCATTGTAAATTCAGGATTATGTCTTGTATCACAGCCTTCGTTTCTAAAACTTCTGTTTATTTCAAAAATCTTTTCGCTCAAACCGCCTACCATCAGCCTTTTTAGATAAAGCTCGGGCGCAATTCTCAAAAACATTTCCATATCAAGTGTGTTGTGATGAGTAACGAACGGTCTTGCGTTTGCCCCGCCTGCTTGAGGGTGAAGCATTGGAGTTTCCACTTCCAAAAATCCTTGTTTTATAAGATATTCTCTCATTTTTTGAACTATTAAACTTCTCTTTTTTAGTGTGTCTCTCGATTCTTCGTTCACAATCAAATCAACGTATCTTTGACGATAACGAGTTTCGACGTCGGTTAGTCCATGAAATTTTTCAGGCAGGGAAAGAAGTGATTTTGAGAGCAGTTTATAATTCTTTGCCTTAATAGAAAGCTCTCCTCGGGGCGTTCTTCTGATTGAACCGTAAAATCCTACAATATCTCCGATATCTATTAATTTAAGATTTTTAATTGCTTCTTCGTCCATGTTTTCTTTATGGCAAAAAATTTGAATTTTTCCCGAAGCATCCATCAAATCAATAAACATTCCTGTATTTCTCATCGCCATAATACGTCCCGCTAATGAATAACAATCTTCTGTTTCTTCGCCTATGGGTAAATCTTTATATTTGTCTTGTAAATCTTGTGCGTTTGCATTTTTATTATAAGAATACGGGTACGGATTTATGCCTTTATCCGTTAAATCGTTCAATTTTTGTATTCTGCCCTGTCTTATATTTTCTTTTGGCGAAATTGATTCATGTGTTGTAGTCATACTTACCTCTTACTCTTATCATAACAATATTATTTTACCATGAATAAAACCTATTGAGTAGAAAGTGAAAACAGTATTAGATTGCGGAAAAATTGCAAAAAATTGTAAACAAACGTATCAGATGACGATTTTTTTGATTATTTAATTTTTTCATGATTTTTTTAGATTTTTCGACCAAAATATGAATTTAATATTGTTTTTTTAGTTTTTTTTGTAAAAATTCAATTTTATAATGCAAAATTCATCTAAAACTTTCGTTTTTTAGTTTTTTGTAAAGGAAGAATTTACATAATCTTAATATAAAAAGGCTTGACCTTTTTTCAAAAACATATTCTAATAATATAGTTGATTATAATTTAGTCGAAGGGCAGGAAGAGGAAAAATTTTATGAAAGAATTTAAACACATTCCATTGGACAACAGGTCTTACACGGAGGAAGACATTAAGTACATTATTGAGCAAAACAATGTCAAGTTGATACAATTGCAATTTGTTGACATTAACGGGCAAATAAAGAACATGGCAATCCCGTCGGAACATATTGATAAAGTATTATCTAACGAAATTATGCTTGACGGCTCGTCCATAAAAGGGTTTAGAAGCATTGAAACTTCGGATATGTTTTTTCATCCGGACAAAGATTCTTTTCAAATCTTACCTTGGTCTACAAACGAGAATGCAAAAAGCGCAAGACTTATTTGTGACATACACAACCCCGACGGAACTCCATTTGAGGGTTGTCCGAGATGTAATTTAAAAAGAGTTATGAAAGAAGCTGAAAAACTAGGGTTTTCAATGAATTTAGGACCTGAAGCAGAATTTTTCTTATTTGAGAAAAAAGATGGCAAAATTACAACAGAAACTCATGACAAAGCAGGTTATTACGATGTAGGTCCTGATGATTTGGGCGAAAATGTTCGTGCGGATATTGTTGCGGCACTTAAAAAAATCGGGTTTGATATCGAAGCGTCCCACCACGAAGTGGCTGACGGACAACACGAAATCGACTTTAAATACGCTGATATATTAACAACAGCTGACAATGTCGTTACTTTTAAAATAGCGGTAAAAGCAATCGCAGCTCAACACGGACTACATGCGACATTTATGCCAAAACCTATTTTTGGAATAAATGGTTCGGGGATGCACTGTAACATATCTTTATTCAAAAATAATAAAAACGCATTCTTGGACGAAAAGAAAGAATACCAACTTTCTGACACGGCACTTTTTGCAATCGGCGGGCTGTTAAAACATATCAAAAGTATCACCGCGATTACAAACCCAACAGTAAACAGCTACAAACGTCTTGTTCCGGGTTATGAAGCTCCTGTTTATTTAGCTTGGTCTTTGGCTAACAGAAGCGCTCTTTTAAGAGTTCCTGCAAAACGGGGGAATGCTACAAGAGTTGAATTGCGTTCACCTGACCCAAGTTGCAACCCATATTTAGCGTTTGCGGCAATTTTAGAAGCTTGCTTGGACGGGATTAGAAATAAAATTGACCCGCCTGCACCAGTTGAAAGTAATATTTACCATTTAACATCTAAAGAACGTAAAAAACAAAGAATTGACTCTCTACCTGGCAGTTTGGCAGAATCACTTGAACAATTGGACAAATCCCTTGTTGCAAGAGCCGCTTTGGGTGATCATATTTTCTCTGAATTTGTCAGTGCAAAGAAAAAAGAATGGGACGCTTTTAGAACGTATGTTTCAGGATGGGAAATCGATAGATATCTTGAAAGATATTAAGATTTTTTGTAAACTGAGGGGCATGCCCCTCAGTTTACAAAATTAAGCCACTTTTTCCAACAAATCTAAACTTATAGATATACCAAGAACATCAAGGATTTCGTTTATTTTAGTCATTGAAATATTTTGATAATCGTGTTCTTCGTAGCGATTAACTTGCTGTTTTGTCATTCTCAACATTTTTGCCAAATCTTGTTGAGATAAGCCTTTGGAAATCCTAATTTTTGCTATATTTTTCAATAAACCTACAAAAGAAATATTTTTAGGTAAAGTAAATTCGCCACGTTTTAAAGCTTCATATTCTTCTATTTCGGATTCTAATGTTCCGATAAAAGATAACATACTACTTCTTGAATATTCATCAAGCGTTTTTAGCTTTTCATTGCTTTCTTCTAAAATTTTTATTGTTCTATTTTTTTGTTGTTCAGATTTAATCATTATAATATGCCTTTCTTGAATAATTCAATTTGATTTGATTATTTTTATTATTCCTCGTTCTATACCATTTCTGGAATGTGTAAAAAAGGTATGGAATAAATTTTGGTTCTCTATGTAGAACTCAATTTTATGTTCGTACCACATTGAGGACTTATCTTTTTCGTGATTTTTACCTTTAAATTGCCCCCAGATATTACCACTTTCAACTAATTCTATAAATTTTTCACTTTTGGTATCTAAAACTATATATCCATCAATGTCATTTGGTATTGGTTTTGTTGTCGCAAAGCTACCGTTTGCATATATCTCATCTATTCCATAAGACCAGTAAACTTCGCAGGCTTCTTTTAATGAATAAATAAGACTTTTTCTTTGGGCAGTTTTTCCTAAAATTGGATGCTTTAATAACTCATCTATTGTCATTTGATGAATTCCGATTATTAGGTATCCCGTATCCGAATTAAATTCAATTTTACGCATGTTAACATGATAAACTATTTTTATTAAAAAGTCAACACTTGTGATTACTTTTATTGCATTGATTGCAACTCAGTATAAAAAAGTCAAACAATTTGTTTGACTTTTTTATTATTAGCATTAAATACTTTATGTGGTTTTGAATTTTATTTTAGCGGAGTTTGTATGTTTAAATTACCTTGGCAAAAGTCATGTTCGCATGAAAAAAATACCCCGAATATAAGCGCGGGCTATTGCCCTGATTGCGGAGAATATGTCCAAAACAAATGGTTCATAACCCGTTGCGCATGTTGTAATATTAAACAAAAAACAATAGTGAAAAATGGAAAAATTATCAGCGACACAAAGTTTTGCAGAAATTGCGGAAGCAACTCGTTTGTAGTAGAAGAATTAAATAATTTAGATATAGTAAATATAAATTATGCGGTAGTTTTAAAACAAGTTGTCGAAATCAGAAAGCAAAGTTTTATCCAAACTTGGATTGAAGAAAACACTTTCGCCCCAATAAAACTGCTTCCAAGCTACTAATACAGGGTTGTTTGATTTGGTCAGTAAGGCGGAATGCTCCCACTAACTAAATGCCAAGCCCTTTATTATTCGCCTCCTGCGTCTGCTTCTTTTTTCTCAGGTAATTTTACAGCTACACCCATACTTTTTAATTGGTTTGCCGCTTTGGGAGCAAGTGCAGTGTCTGCAAAGTTTTCTAAAATTGTTTGAAAACAATCAATTGCTTCATTTTTCATATCTCTTGATTTGTAAAGCAACGATACCTTATAATATAATGGTGCCAAGGTAACATCAGGAGCCACAAGCATTTGATTGTCCAGTTTTATTTTTATATCGATTAAGTTTTCGTTATCTTGAGGTGAAAAAAGCCCGTTTGCATACATTTTTTTTGTTAAGCCATCGACAGTTGTAGACATCGCATCAACTTCTTCTTGCGCAATACCGACTTTCTTGGACTTTTTTGCTTCTACCGATTCCATGCTAAACATAACAGCAACTAAAGCCCCTATTAAAAGCAAAATAAATAATTTATTCCTCATAACCCCTCACAAATCCCTCACTTTATATATATTATACTACACAAACCCTTGATTTTTTACCTCAATTAAATGTATGATTTTTATATGGAAAAAACTATTAAAAATAAAGTATATCAAATGTTTGTGCTGGGCTTAGAAGGCGAAGAATTAAAAGAAAACCAAAATCTTATTAACGCACTTCAAAACGGACTTGGCGGTGTAATCTTTTTTACTCAGAATATACAAACGACTAAACAATTTAAAAAACTGATTGAAAATGTTAAAAATGAAGCTCCAATCCCGCCTTTTTTATCAATAGACCAAGAAGGTGGACGAGTTGAACGAACAGAAAATATTTTTGGGGGTAAAAAATATTTAAGTGCGAAATTTGCCGCCGAACAAGGCGAAGAATTTTTGAGAAATCAAACTGAGCAAATTTCGCACTTGTTAAACGATTTTGGGATAAACTTAAATTTTGCGCCATGCACCGACGTAAATACAAACCCCAATAATCCGATAATCGGGGAGCGTGCGTTTTCTAATGACCCCGACGAAGTCATAAAATTCGCAAAAATAGTTATTGATACATCTTTAAAAAACGGTATTATTCCTTGTACTAAACATTTTCCCGGGCATGGCGACGCAAATGTCGACAGCCATATTGCTTTACCTAAAATAAATTTGAGTCTTGAAGAAATGGAAAAAACCCACATAAAACCTTTTAAAGAAATTAAAAGCCCGATCCTTATGGTTGCTCATCTACATTGTAGCGCGTTTGATAAAGACGAAATTCCATCTTCCTTGAGCAAAAATGTAATAGGGTATTTAAGAAACAATTTAAACTACAAAGGACTTATAATAACCGACGATATGATTATGGGCGGTATCAGTGGACAGAAAGAAATAAACTCGTCAACTATTTCAGCAATTAAAGCAATAAAAGCCGGCGTTAACCTGCTTTTATATCGAAATTCTTTTGACAAAACAATCCAAATAATAGAAGATTTAGCCGAACTGGCGCAATATGACGAAGAATTATTCACTGGTATAAACACCTCTTTTAACAGAATAACAGAGTTTAAAAAATCCGTATTTATTTAAGCAAATCATTAAACTTGCCCTATTGTATATACTATCTCTGTAACTAATCACCAGAAACAGGGCAAAAATATATAAACACCTTAAAGCTAATAGCCGTAGCACTCCTCGCCCCTTGCGGGAGAGGGAAATTTTTCGACACGAAGAATGAGTGTCAGAAAAATAAGGTGAGGGGTGAAACACGCATGAATGTTGCGAAACCCCTCACCCTGTTTTCTAATGTTCGCAGGCTACTGCTCACATTGAAAACAGACCTCTCCCGCAAGGGGCGAGGGGGAAACGCTTGTTATCAGTGTATTTGCAATATGTGAAGATTTCTGGTGATTAGTTACCTATCTCGTAACAGGTCAGCAGGAAAAAATTTCATGCAAATGGAGCATGAAAAATTGACATGAAGTGTTAAATTAATTGAATGATAGATGAAAGATGTAAAGACTGTTCATTATTCTTGGAATT
>CAISJE010000085.1 GCA_903885635.1 uncultured bacterium | reverse complement strand
CAGTAGGGTGGTGAAGTGACAACAAGATGCACCGACCTGCCAGCGAGAAGGTTCATCTGTCGGCTGTCGCCGTGGATTATGGTGTGATGGCTCTTCAAGGTGCTGTAAAATGTCCAGATTGTATTGTTGGTGGAGCGGTTTTGGATGCTTGAGTGAAGTATAGAGAATTTCTTTTGATTTGCACTGAATGGGGGCTGGGGAAATAAATATTCATTATCTCTACTCGGAAGTCAAGTGCTTTTTTGGAGCGCTCAGCTCAGCTCATAATGCGCACGGTATTGAGGAAGGAATCAAAGATGTATATTGAGGAACGACGAAAGTTGATACTCGATGGACTAAACAAAGTATTATATTATAATTTTTCTATTATTTTTATAATTAACTGTATCAATCCAATAAGTAACGCTGTTCCACTAATGGTAAATGTTATAAATCTAATTTGTGAAGCTCTTGTCTCGGCTGTCTTTTTCTGATTTAAATATTTGTTCAATTCATCACGATATATGCCAAACTTTTTCGTGTGTTCATCAAGTTCCATATATTTTTGATAAATGAGTTCATAATTTTCTTCTTTTTTTGAACTTTCTTCTTTCTCGCTTGTTATATTGATTTCTTGAATTTCATTGTTGATTTTCTGAGCCATACCTAATATTTCTATCCAATCTTTAATCACTTCAGAAATCATAATGTCCTTATAATCATCCTGAATAGACTTTATTGCATATAATTGAGAAAGAATGCCTGACTCTATTGCATCATAGCTGGCTCTTTGTGTATGACGAATTGCTCGCCGAATCGCTTCTTTTTGAGTCTTTATTAAATCTTCACCTCCTAAAGAGGCACTGTTTTTCAATGTTGATATGATATGACTAGCAGCATAACGCAATTCGTTTATCGCTGGTATATCAATACCCTCATCAATATTCCTTCTTTCTATTGTTTTTAAGCGATGCTCCGCTTTTTGAAAATCTTCAATCAGTTGATCTACCAGATATTCATTTTCATCAAAAAATATATATTTCAATTGAGTTAATAATTAAAATTTTTTGACAAAAAAAAGCCCGCAGTATAAAGCGAGCTTTTTAATTTTACTAATTGGCAACTATATAAATTTGTGCTTTACCAAAGCACCTCTCTTCTGATCTTTTTTTTCTTTTGTTACAAATCTTGCATTTTGAAGACTTACATTCCCTTTAGAAAAATAACTAACAATTCCATTTATAAAATTGGAATGTCCCTTTTTGTCGGAATATGTTTTCAATTTTGAAGTTGCATGATTTATTTGGAAAGGGGAAAAAGCACAATTTTTCATAGCCCTCCTTTGTAATACGAATTTTAAGTTTTAGGATAAAGCAAAAGCACAATAAATAAGGCAAATGCCTGTAAAAACAATAAGGATGATCAATATAAGCGAATGACTATCAAAAACAAAAGAAAACACTTGACATTTTCGTCCGGAATAGCCGAGAAACTAAATCCTTATACAACAATTAGTTACGGAGATTATTTGTGGCAATTATTTGTGGCAATTATTTTTATAAACTCGCGCAATGCTGTGTAATTAAAGCACTAATTCTCATAAAAAGTATAAAATACCTGCCATTCATTATCAATAATAGTCATGTTTCAGCTTGTCATACTTCAGGAAGATACGCTTTCCCTCGATTTTGTCAGTCAGATAGCCGACCGCTTTGTCGTGCGTGAAGGGTTCGCTCTTGATGCCGATCAGTTTGACCGTCAACCCGTTGGATAACCTCACTTTTTCGGGGCTGAGTATCTCCTTGACGGTGAAGAACTCCTCGCGCTCGGCCTCGCTCTCCTTCTCAATCCTGGAGCCAAAGGTGAGTTTTCGGGGATCTGTTTTCTTGTCGAGCTTGTGGGGATCTTTAAACTGGTAGGGCAACTGCTCAATGGCTGCGGCAACATCGCCCTTG
>CAISJE010000084.1 GCA_903885635.1 uncultured bacterium | reverse complement strand
TTCGCTAAATCTATTATCGCTACTTCAAGCCAAAGATGCTGGTTGGTAGTGGTTTTTAGTTCTTTTATGTAATAAACTGTTTTTTCTATCAAAAACGTTATCTGATGGGTGTCAATATGTTCAGACTGATTTTTTAACATGTGTATTTGCGAAGTATTTAATTGAGTTAAGTCCATCAAAAGCTCCTCGCCCTGACAGTTTTTAACTATAAGTAAGTTTTTAAAGTATCCGAGTAAATTAAGCAAAATTTGCGATGGTTCATTTCCCGAATTATAAATTTTACCCAAAAACTCAATCGCATCTTGAGGTTTTGACTGAATAATACTTTGAGAAAGATTGTTTAACATATCGAAAGAAAGCCTGCCTAAAAGTTTGTTAATGTCTTCTGATGTGATTGTTGTTGAATCATCAAGCACACTCACTTGATCCAAAAGTGCTAAAGAATCCCTCATTCCGCCCGCAGCATTTTTTGCTATTGTAAAAAGGGCATCTGCGTCTATTTTTATTTTCTCTAATTTCGCAATATATTTAAGGTGATTGATAATATCGTCAGTAGTAATTCTTCTGAAATCAAACCTTTGACAACGACTTGTGATTGTTTCCAAAACCTTTTGAGGTTCTGTTGTCGCTAAAATAAAAATAACGTTTTCAGGCGGTTCTTCAAGAGTCTTTAAAAGCGCGTTAAAGGCATGATTTGTAAGCATATGAACTTCGTCAATAATATAAATTTTATATTTACCGTTAACAGGTACGTACTGAATTTTTTCTAAAATGTTTTGAGCGTCCTCAACTTTTCTATTGCTCGCTGCATCAATTTCGATTACATCCATCGGTGTTGAATTTTTTATGTCAATGCAACTCGGACACACTTCGCAAGGCGTAAGCGTCGGACCGTCTTTGCAATTAAGCGATTTTGCCAAAATCCGCGCAACAGAAGTTTTACCCGTTCCACGAGGGCCCGTAAAAAGATAAGCATGAGAAATCTTGTTTAAGTTGATTGCGTTTGCAAGTGCCTTTTTAACATGCTCTTGCCCCACAAGTTCTTGAAGATTTTTTGGTCTATATTTTCTGTATAACGGAATGTATTTTTCGTTCATATTGCCTTTCAGGTTAATATTTTTTTAATTCCCACTTGATTTTTTATAGAAATGGTTTATAATAAAAAAGGGCAGGGATGCTGCTAACATCCCCTTTAAAAACCCTAATGAGATAATAGAACTATTAGTATCATCAAGATTGCTAATAGTTCTTTTTGATTTACCGTCATTTGCATACCCCCTTTCTTTTCACATGTACGATTTATAGTCGCTTGAAAGAGGAAGGTAATAGGGTTTACCCGTTTTTAAATTTCAATGTTCCATAGCTTGCCTTAATTTAATATTAGTATTAAGATTATTATATCTTAACTCAAGTAAAATAGGTAGAATTATGAACTTAATTAAACCGAAAAAATTAAACAAGGGCGATACAATAGGAATTTTGCCACTTTCAGGAGCTGTTGAAAGCAAAACAAATATACTAAGAGCCAAAAAATATTTTGAAAATAAAGGGTTTAAGGTTGTTTTGTCCGAGAATATTTTTGATAATCACCGATATCTCGCCGGAACTGATGAAAAAAAAGTTGAAGAACTGCACAAATTTTTCGCTAATCCTAAAATCAGCATGATTTTATGTGCCCGCGGAGGCTATGGCGCGATTAGACTTCTTGATAAAATAGATTTTAATTTGATTAAAAACAATCCGAAAATTTTTGCAGGGTACTCAGATGTGAGTGCACTTCAAGCAATGATTTGTAAACATACGGGGTTAATAACCTTTTATGCTCCGGTTGCACAGGGTGATTTCGGGGTCGAAAAAAATTCAAAATTCAGCGAAAAATCTTTTTTTAATACACTTACAAACACTAATTATTTGGAGTTTTCACCCGACAAAAGAAAAAGCAAGGTTTATTTTGAGGGCAAAAGTGAAGGAATAATCTGGGGCGGAAACTTAGCAACCATTGTTTCCATGTGTGGATTGGACTTTATTCCTGATGAAAAATTTATCTTTTTTGCAGAGGATTTAAACGAGGAAGTTTATAAAGTTGATAAAATGATGACGCAGCTTTTAAATATCGAAAAATTTAGAAACAATCTTTCGGGGATTATTTTAGGTGATTTTTTTGGGGTTGGAAATAAAAAGTATTTTGATGAATTATTTTTTGAAATTGGTGAAAAAATCCAAAAACCGATTTTGAGCGGGTTTAAATTAACCCATGCTCGAGATAAAATTACTATGCCTTACGGTGCAAACGCCGAATTGTCGACGGATACAAGGATATTGAAAATTAAAAAATATTTGGAGGATTAAAAATCAATTCCTCCTCCATTATATTAAATTTCTCTTTGACTTGGGCAATTTTATTTCCAAGAACGGAGGTTAAATTTTGGATATCTTGTGGCTTTAGGTCATAATTTTCATATAAACAGTCGAGTAAAATTTTCGATAGGCTTTCTACTTGATTTAATCTTGTACCAATTTCGTTTAAACATATTTCTAATTCATCCAAGTCTTTAATTTTCATAGTTTTATATCCTTTTGCAAGAAAGTTTAACCTCCCCTACTGTAAATTAACTACATTTAATATATATTAATCTTATTATATAGATAAATCATTGTCAAGTACTTATAATTAATAAGATGAAAGAAGATTTACTTTTAAAACTCGGCCAAAAAATTAGATATGAAAGAATGAAACAAAATCTTTCTCAAGAAACTTTGGCTGATTTAGCAGATTTGAGCATGACATCAATAAGCCTCTTGGAAACTGGTTCAAGCAATATAAAATTTCTTAGTTTATATAAAATAGCCAAGGCGTTGGATTTAAATTTGGGGGATTTTTCAGATTTTAAGCTTTGATGTGGTTGGACTTTATGTTGTTGGTTTAGTCCTTGTGGTGGGCTAACGATTTTATATTGATGGGCAAATGCGTACGATATTGTTCAAATTTGCCATTAAATCTACATGCCCATCCTACTGTTACAAAAATCTGTTTTTCTTTAGTGAAAGAGCCAATATTCCTAAAGTTTTGCCTTCTTTTGCCGTTGAGCTAAGGCGAAACGTGCAAAATGGCCTCACGGCTCGCTATTATCGTCCGATTGTCGACATAAATCGTTGATAGTGAGAAGTTCTTTTTTACAAAAACCCAAACACTTCCATCTGTTTTTCTTTAGCGAAAGAGCCAATATTCCTAAAGTTTTTTGCCTTCTTTTTTACAAAAAAGAAGGTCTTTCCTGCGAAGCTTGGTGCGTAAAAGGCTCTGTTCGTGGCGGTATTTCTCTATTTCTGCGTGATTTCCGTTAAGTAAAACTTCCGGAACTTCAAACCCTCGAAAATTTCTTGGCTTGGTATATTGCGGATGTTCCAAAAGTCCGTTAGAAAAACTGTCCTTATCTGCTGATTCTATTTTCCCCAGCGTGCCGTCTATCTTGCGACTTATGCTATCTATCAGGCAAAGTGCAGGCAATTCGCCTCCCGTCAGCACAAAATCCCCGATAGAAACCTCTGTGGGTTTAATAATTTCCCTTATTCTTTCATCAAAACCTTCGTAATGACCGCATAACATAATTATTTGGTCATATTGGGCAAATTCATTACTCATTGTATCGTTGAAAACTTTGCCTTGCGGGGTTAGCATAACCGTCAGTGAATTTTCAAGTTTTTCTACACCTGCATACGCATCAACATACGGTTGCGCCATTAAAACCATGCCGGCTCCGCCTCCGTATGGAGTGTCGTCAACTTTTTTATGCTTGCTTTGCGTAAAATCTCTCGGGTTTATAGTATTGACTTCAATCACGCTATTATCAATTGCTCGTTTTAGAATACTGCAACCACAACAACTTTTAATCATTTCCGGAAACAAGGTCAAAACATCGAATTTCATTCGATTAAGCCCTCAATATTATTTACCGTAATTTTTTTGTTTTTTATATCAACATTGGGTACCAAGTTTTTTACAAAAGGAACCAATGATATTTTTTTGCTCTTACTTTTAATTGAAATTAAGTCATTGACGCCGTTATTGGAAACTCCGACAACAATCCCGATTTTGTTATCAGCCAAATCAAAAACCTCAAGTCCGGTTAATTCGTCAATTAAGAATTCATCTTCACCCAAAGTCTCTCTTACGACTGTTTTCTCAACAAAAAGTACGCAGCCTTTGTAAGGGATTAAATCGTTGATAGAATTAATTTCTTTGAACTTTATTAATGCAAAAGTTTTATTAAATCGAACGCCGGATACCTCAAATTTGACATAACCATTGTCTTGTTTGATATAAACAAGTTTGAGTGTTTTTAAAAAATCTTCCTGATTTTTTGAAAACCCGACCTTGGCTTCGCCCTGAATCCCATGAAAGTTTAAAATTTTCCCTACAGAAATGTATTCCATAATCAAACCTTAATCTTCAGTTTCTTTAGCTGATTTTTTTGGCTTTTTTTCTTTTTCCGGTTTTACGGGTTTTTCTTTTACTTCTTTAGGCTTTTTGAATTCTTCGGGAGCATCCACTCTTTCTTGATTCCATCTGTCAAGTCCCATTTTTGCCCTTACAAGTCCTATCCCGACGTGTACTCTCCACTCATCCATTTTTAATTGCGCAGCGAGAATCTTATGGCAGCCTATCGGAGGTAACGGGAGTAAAGGTTCGTATAAATTTTGGATTGCGAACATTTGGTCAGGTGAAATAGCCAACTTTCTTTTAGGGAAAGGCAATTTCGGCAACATCATTTTTTGTCTTATCAAATTGATACCAAAGAAAACTTTTCTTGGCTCAAGTTCGATTTTTGCTCCGATTACTTCATGCGCATCAGAATTAGGTAAAGGTAACATAGCCTTATATAATAATTCAATTTGTTCCAATTGCTCTTTGCTTACCAAAAGCGGTTTGTTACGATTCATCGGAGGACGTCTGTTAGCATTAAAATGGTTTCCGCTTTGAGGTCTATTATATCCTCCACCCTGTTGCGGCGGTCTGTTGTATCCGCCACGGTCTTGGTTATACCCGCCTTGTTGAGGTGGTCTGTTATATCCGCCACGGTCTTGATTATATCCGCCTTGTTGTGGTGGTCTGTTGTATCCACCACGGTCTTGATTATATCCGCCTTGTTGTGGTGGTCTGTTGTAACCGCCACGGTCTTGATTATATCCGCCTTGTTGTGGTGGTCTGTTGTATCCGCCACGGTCTTGGTTGTAGCCACCCTGTTGAGGTGGTCTGTTGTATCCACCTTGATTATATCCGCCCTGTTGAGGTGGTCTGTTGTAACCGCCACGGTCTTGATTATAGCCGCCCTGTTGTGGTGGTCTGTTATATCCACCTTGATTATATCCACCCTGTTGAGGCGGTCTGTTGTAGCCGCCTTGTGGTCTTTGATAACCGCCTTGACCTTGATTATAGCCCTTGTTGTCTGGACGGTTATAAGGTCTTGGCTGCGGAGCATCCTGTGAATAACTGTTATAGAACTGTTGCTGCGGTTGCGGCCTTTGTTGCTGCGATTGTTCGTTATTTTCTTGTTGTTCTTGTTGATTTCCTTGTTGAGCCTCTTGTTGAGAACCATTTTTTTCATCTTTTTCAGACTCATTTGAGGTCGTTAAATCCGATGATAAAATCATTTTTTTATCAGGGTACAAACAATTGGGGCAAATAACTCTTTTGGGGTTTTTGGTTTCAAACTCGGAACCGCACTTAGTGCATTTGTTTACATACATAATGAAAGCCTCTTAATTATAAAACGATTAATAAAAAAACTCCTCGTTCACTTCAAACAACATTTATATTTCTTCTTATATTTTCATATATTATAATCAAAATTAATTCTTGGCAAGTCTTTTTATATTTTTTTTATTAATACTAACAGAAAATTACCTATTTTTCTACTAAAAATGTTATTAATCCTTTGCTTATAAATGAAATATCCATTATAGAAAGGGATTTGCCCGATTTGGTTAATTCGCAAAAAATTAACATTCCTTTACCGAATTTATCTCAAAAGCAACTTATTATGAGTGAGCTTTACTTTCCTGCAAGCTGCCCACATGCGGCGTCAATGTCCGCGCCTCTTTCTAATCTTATTGTAACTTTTTTCCCCGAATGTTCAAGTATGCTCTTAAACCTCATGACAGAGTTATTACTTGGTTTTTGAAAATCGTTCTTATCAATCGGATTATAAGGAATTAAATTTATGTTACATTTTAAATCTCTTAAAAAAATTGAAGTTTGCTTTGCCATGTCAAGTGTGTCTGTCAAATCTTTTATAAGCAAATACTCTATCGTAATTCTTCTTCCTGTTTTATCTATATAATTTTTGAGTGCTTTTTTAAGTTCAGGCAAGGGATATTTATTTTCAATCGGCATAATCTGTTTTCTAATCTCAGAAACAGGAGCATGCAAAGAAAGCGCCAAAGTAGATTGCATATCGAGTTCCGCCAGTTTGTTTATCTGAGGAATAACGCCACTTGTTGAAATGGTAATTCTTCTTGCACCAATTTGAAAATTTTCGTTAAATATTTTAAGTGCAGGTAAAACATTGCCAAGGTTCAATAGAGGTTCACCCTGTCCCATAAATACGACATTTGTAACCCTTAAACCTGTATCTCTTTGGATTGTCAAAACCTGCTCTACAATTTCAGAAGTGGTCAAATTCCTTATAAATCCTCTTTTGCCCGTTGCACAAAACGCGCAATTTATCGCGCATCCTATTTGAGAACTTACGCAAGCCGTTAAATTTGCACGATTATCAAACCGCATTAAAACGGTTTCGACACAGTTTCCGTCAGGATATTTGATTAAATATTTAATCGTTCCGTCTTGTGAGATTTGCTTAGTTGTTATTTCAACATCAGAAACTTCAGCGATTTCAGACAATTTTTCTCTAAAATCCTTTGATAAATCCGTCATTTCATCAATTGTTTTAACGGATTTCAGATAAATCCAATTATGAATTTGTCTTGCTCTGAATTTTGAAACATTTAACTTTTCTGCCAGTATTTCAAACTCGTCTTGAGTTTGCCCCGATAATATAATTTTGTTCATAAAAATTGATTATTTATTCTCTATCGGTTTGCTCAAATTTGAACCGGATGAATTCGGTGCTTTTGAAGGTTTAGCTTTTTTAGGTTTTTTAATTTCTTTTTTTCCGCCTTTATCTTTAGACATAATCATTTCTCCTTTGTTTGATAGTAAATCCACCTGTAAGATTATCAAAATTATAACACACATAGCAAAATTTAACATTTGAATTTTTTTAAAAAAAAATTATAATGTAGAGGACACGGAATAATTCCAAAATTTCTAATTTTTCCGCAGCCTCGTAGTTATACTTAAAAGGGTTGAAAATTAATGTTTACAAATGTACAAGAATTAATTCTAACAACGCAAGATGGGATTAGAATAGCGATTAATCACCACAAAACAGGACACGACGAGGTTTTGATTATCGCACACGGCTGGTTTATGACCAAGGATAGTTCGTATTTTACTGATATGGCAACGGTTTTTAGCGCAAATTTTGATGTAATTTCCATGGATTTTCGAGGTCATGGTAAAAGCTCCGGATTTTATACTTTTACAAGCAAAGAGCCAATGGATTTAAAAGCTGTGGTCACTTATGCCAAAAAACAGTACTCAAAAATTTATTTGATGGGTTTTTCTTTAGGCGGGGCATTAGTTTTAATCCACAGTGCCATTGAAAAAGATGTTGACAAAGTTATTGCAATATCTGCGCCTCACAGTTTTATCAAAATTGAAAATCAAATGTGGCGCAAAGAAGCTTGGAGTCATTCCTTAAGGAAATTTGAATTTATAAGATGGATTACAGTCCGACCGAGTCTTATAATCGAGAAAAAAATTCGCCCCATTGATATCATAGATAAAATTGAGGCTCCTACCTTGTTTGTGGCAGGAAGAAAGGATGTTACAGTCCATGCCTGGCATTCTAAAAGCCTTTTTAGAAAAGCAAAATGCCAAAAACATTTTGAATTATTCGAAGATTGTTGCCATGCGGAAGATTTGTTTTTTCAATCAAGGGAGAGATTTATAAATATTTGTACAAATTGGTTGTCAGTAATCGATGAACAAAAAGAAGCGAAAAATGCGGTAGAGAGTGATAATCCATGTGAATTAACCTCAATAGGCTGCGGAAAAATACTAAGCAAAAAATAAAAAGCGTTGCACTTTTGTTCAAAATTTTAACAAAATAAGGCAATTTTATTCTTCTTTTGGTTTTATTATTAATAGGTTACAATATAAAATTGTGAGTTAGAAAAGGTTCTTAAAATCGTCAAGTGTTGTATAATATTATTAGGATTTACTCCGTTGTGACAAAATTGACTAATATCAATCGGAAGGTGTAACCAAAGGAGAATTAAAGTGAAAAAATTATTACTTGTATTAGTTTTTATTTTAACAATGACACCGTGTTTTGCACAAGTTAAAAATTCTGTCGTTCAAAACGGGAATAAAGCTACTTATTATGATAACAATGGAAATGTAAGCGGTTGGACGATTAATGACTTTAATAAAACTTTTAATTATGATGCGCAAGGCAATCTTCTTCATTATATTGTCAGATACGGTAATAGTGTTAAATACTATGATGGAAATGACAAACTTCAACATTCAACCAATCAATTAGGAAATAAAGTAATTTATTATGACGGAGAAGGTAAAGTTCAAAGCTCTATCGCCAGATATGGAAATAAGATTATGTACTATGACGGACAAGGCAAACTCCAAAAGTATGTAGTCCAATACGGAAATAAAACATCATATTATAATGACAAAAATGAACTTCAAAGTTCAAGTTACATACACGGCAATGATATAAAATATTATGACGGGAATGGTAAATTTACTGGTTCAAGCACTTCCGACGGAAACAAAGTTACAAACTTTGATTTAATTCAATAATTTCATCAGGATTAGCTATATGCATTTTTGAATAACTTATATGACCGTTTTGACCGCCAGATGTCCTTTTAGAAGGTTGTCTTTGCGGATATTTTTTAGTCCACAAATTTTTTGAAGAAGGAATAGAAGGTTTAACGGATAAGTTAGTAAAATGTTAATATAATTGAATATTAAAGCATGATAAACCCTGAAATTCAGGCATAGTGAGATAAAGCGTGGCAACAACAAAAATCCATAAAGCCCATAGTTAACAAGAGATAAATTGGTCTAATCCCCCTCGCCCGCAAGGGGCGAGGGGGAAACATTTGTTATCAGTGTATTTGCAATATATTAAGATTTCTGGTGATTAGTTACCTAAAATTCTGCTATCGTAATAAATTGTCATATAAAATTGACTAACAATTTTCAAGCCCGTATAATGGATTTAGGCGGAGTTAAAAAGTGATTAAGAAAAGTTTGTTAAAATTTAATAATATATAAAAAAAGAGAAAAGCTTTTGCTTTTCTTTTTTTTGGATTAAAAATCAAGGAACGTAATGAAAAAAAATCATATAGGAACAGTCGAAAATATTCAAGAAATAAACAAAAATGTTTATTCTATTGAGTTTTCATCCCCTACGCTTGAGAAAATTTCGGCAGGCGAATACGTTTCGATTTTGTGTGATGGTTTGACTTTACGCAGACCTTTTAGCGTTGCGAATTTTGAAAACAACACGACAACAGTGTTGTTCAAAAAACGAGGCGGCGGCACAGAGTACATTTCAAACTTAAAAATCGGCGATAAGATTGAATTTTCAGCACCTTTGGGAAACACTTTTACAATCGAAAACAAAAAAACATTACTAATCGGTGCAGGCATTGGCGTTGCGCCTTTGTTTTATCTGGAGAAAAAACTCAACGAAATCGGCGCGGAAACATTTTTTGCCGCAGGGTTTTTGAGTGAATCTGATATTATTGAGCATGATTTTGATTTTGTTTCCACCGATGACGGCTCAAACGGCAACAAAGGAAGTATTTGCGACTACTTAGAACAAATTATAGAAGAATTTAAGCCCGAAAAAATAGTTTCCTGTGCTCCACATCCTGTTTTGAAATTCGTCGCACAAACAGCTCAAAAGCACAAAATACCGTGCGAAGTCGCCATGGAAAAAGTTATGGCATGCGGAATCGGCGTTTGTCGAGGGTGCGTGATAAGCCTTAAAAAAGACGGCAAAACCCAAAACGCAACAGTCTGCAAAGACGGTCCTGTTTTCAACGGCGAGGAGGTCGTATGGTAGATTTGTCGCTTAAAATCAAAGATTTTGACTTGAAAAACCCGATTATTACGGCTTCGGGGACTTACGGCTACAACAACGAATTCGACGACTTTTGCGAGGTTAATAAGCTCGGTGCGGTTGTTACAAAAGGGATTACGCTCGAGCCGAGATTGGGCAACGAGGGCGAAAGAATTTTTGAAACATACGGCGGTATGATTAACCGAATAGGGCTTGAAAATGTCGGAATTCAAGCGTTTTTGGACGAAAAATTGCCTGTTTTACAAAAATGCAACATCAATTTCATCCTAAATATTGCGGGAAATACTGTCGAGGATTACATCAAGCTCGCAAAAATCGCTCAGGAAAATGATATTAAGGCAATCGAACTCAATGTTTCCTGCCCTAACGTAAAATGCGGTTGTATTGAGTTTGGCGTGAATAAACAGGCGTTGTACGAGCTTGTTTCCATTGTGAGAAAAAACTACGACAACTGCCTTATTGTAAAGCTTTCGCCGAATGTAACCAGTGCGGAGGACCTTGCAACTGCGGTTCAAAGTGCAGGAGCAGACGCGGTTTCTGCGATAAATACTGTGCGCGGGATGGGGGTAAAACTTGATTTTATAAACGGCGGATTTAAAAAGACAACTGTCAGCGGCGGGCTTTCCGGAAAAGCGATAAAACCTGTTGCGCTTTCGTTTATTGACAGAATCAGCAAGGTTATTGATATCCCGATAATTGCAATTGGCGGAATTTGCACGCTTGCAGATGTTTTAGAATTTTTCTCGGTTGGAGCAAAAGCCGTTCAAATAGGAACCGCTAATTTTACTCATCCCGATATTGCAGAAAAATTAATAAATGATTTGGAAAAATTTATGTTGGAAAACAATTTTTCGACACTGGACGACTTACAAAAAAAAATACAAAAATCGTAAAGTTCCTGCTTGTTCCCTCCCCCCTTGAGGGGGAGGGTTAGGGTGGGGGGTAAAAAAGGAGAATAAATGACACAATCGGTCAAAGAACTTTTAAGAGAATACAACGGGCTTTTAAGCGGGCATTTTTGCCTGACTTCGGGCTTACATTCAGACACCTATTTTCAGTGTGCAAAATTGTACGAGCACCCGCAGGCGGTTGAACAGTTGGGTAAGAAATTGGCTGAAAAACTTGTAGGGGTTGAATTTGATACAATAATTTCACCTGCAATAGGTGCTATGATAATCGGCTACGAAACCGCAAAACAAGCAGGCAAAAGGTTTCTTTTTGTTGAAAGAAAAGACGGCGTTTTACAGTTAAGACGGGATTACAAGCTTACCAAGGGCGAAAAAGTTGTTATTTTAGAGGACGTAATTACAACCGCAAGAACAATCAACGAAACAATCGAAGCAATAAAAGGGTTTGAGCCTGAAATAATCGGTGTTGCTTCAATTGTGGACAGAACAAAGGGGCAGACAAATTACGACATAACCTCGCTTTTACAGGTCAATCCGATAACTTACGAGGCTGAAAATTGCCCATTGTGTGCCAAAAACCTTCCGCTTGTAAAACCGGGGAGTAGAAATATGATTAGCGAAAAAGGAGGAAATTAATGAAGAATTTGATTGATATTAAAAGTCTTAGTAAAGAGCAGATACTTGAAATTCTTGAGCTTGCTGAAAAGTTTGAAAACGGCACCGCCGTTTCGTCTTGTCAAGGTAGTCACGTTGCTTTGATTTTCTGCGAAAATTCAACGAGAACGAGTATTAGTTTTGAGATGGCGGCTAATAAACTGGGTATCCACGTTTATAATTTTGATACAAATAAATCTTCGTTATCAAAAGGCGAATCGCTGAAAGACACCATCGAAAACCTTTATGAAATTGGAATTCAAGGCGTTGTGATAAGACACAGCGAATCAGGGATTTTGGATAAAACAAAAAAAGAAGTGAATTGCCAGATTGCGTTTATCAACGCAGGCGACGGAAACAACGCACATCCGACGCAGGCTTTGCTCGATTTTTACACGATGAGGAAACATCTCGGGTCGGTTGAAGGCAAAAAAATCGCAATTATCGGCGATATTCGCCACTCAAGAGTGGCTCATTCAAACGTCGACCTTTTAAATAAGTTCGGGGCTAAAATTTATTTTTGTGCACCTAAATATTTTGAAGATGCGACACAAGAAGTAATTTTCACCAAAAGCCTTGAAGAAGCACTCAAAGATGCTGATGTAGCGATGTTTTTGAGAATTCAAAACGAACGATTGGAGGACAGAATTCCTTTGTTTGATTATATCCACGATTATGGATTGACAACGAAAAAGCTTCAGCAGTTTGCGAAAAAGGATGTTTTAATAATGCATCCGGGTCCTGTAAATCGTGATGTGGAAATGTCCTCCGAAATCTTGGACGGTGAGTATGGCAAAGTCATATTAGAACAGGCGCATAATGGTGTCTTTGTAAGGATGGCGGTGCTGGATTTACTGTTGGGGAAACAGTAAAGGCTCCCAAGCAAAACAGTAGGTCGGGCATACCTGCCCGACAACATAAAGGTAACAAGTAAAAAAATGATACTAAAACAGGCAAGAATAATAAGCCCAATAGATAACATTGACGGGGTTTTTGATATAAAAATCAAAAACGGCGTTATTGCTGAAATTGCTCAAAATATTGAGGGCGACGGAATTGATTTTTCGGGCATGATAATTTCCTCTGGGCTTGTTGATATGCACTGTCATTTGCGCGAACCCGGATTTGAATACAAAGAAACAATTCAAACAGGGATTGAATCTGCTTTAAACGGCGGATTTACAGCGATTTGCCCTATGGCGAACACAAGCCCTGTTGTTGATAACGTCGAAACTCTTAAATATACAATCGATACAGCAAAAAATATTGGATTTTATCCTATTTGTGCTGTTACAAAAGGGTTACAAGGGCAGGAATTAACCGATTTTGATGCTTTAAAAAATAACGGTGCGATTGCTTTTTCTGATGACGGAAGACCGTTGGAAAATTTGGAAATGTTGGGAAAAGCGTTGAAAACAGGTGAGCTGATAATCTCACACGCAGAGAATTTAGAACTTTTGGGTAATCAGCTTTGCGAATCTGTTGCGGTTGCAAAAGAGTTGGAAATTTTAGGAAAAGTCGGCGGAAGGTTGCATTTTACTCATATTTCAACTGCAAGGTCGATTGAATTAATAAGACAAGCTAAAATTGAAGGGTTGAACGTGACTTGCGAAACTGCGCCACACTATTTTTCGCTTACAAAAGATGACGAAACCGAGGACGGCAGGTTTAAAATGAACCCTCCGCTTGCTACGCAAGCGGATTTGACCGCCGTAATTGAGGGCTTAAAAGACGGTACGATAGATTGTATCGCAACTGACCATGCCCCGCATTCGCTTGAGGAAAAAACAAAACCATTTGCTGAATCTCCGCTTGGGGTTGTCGGGTTTGAAACTGCGTTGGGGGTTAGCTTGAAACTTGTTGAGGATGGACATTTGACGATTAATCAGGTGATTGAAAAATTGAGCGTAAATCCTGCTAAAATACTCGGGTTAAAAAATCAAGGGCAAGTAAAAATCGGCGAAGTGGCTAATTTGACAATAATTAACCCGAATATTACATATAAGGTTAAAGCGGAAGACTTTAAAACAAAATGTAAAATAACGCCCTTTGAGGGCATTGAACTTAAGGGCAAGGCGATTGGGGTGGTTGTAAAGGGAGAATTAATTGAAACTGGAAAGGTGAAATGTGGAAAATAATATTAAAGATAAAATCGTTTTGGCACTGGATGTTGATACGCTTGAGGAAGCAAAAAAATTAATCTTGGAACTCAAAGATTACGTCGGGGTTTTTAAGGTGGGATTGCAGTTATATACTCAAAACGGTAACGAAATAATTGATTTTATGACTGAGCAGGGGCTTGAATTTTTCTTGGATGTAAAACTTTTGGATATCCCAAACACAGTCGCAAAAGCAAGCGAAAATATTGTAAAACGTGGTGCAAGCTTTTTTAATATCCACACGCTCGGCGGTGCTGAAATGATGCGTCAATGTGCAAAAAGTGCAAAAGCCACGGCAAAAGAATTAGGGCAAAAAGAGCCGTTTATATTGGGCGTAACTGTTTTGACAAGTATTTCTGATGAGGTTTTAAACAACGAACTTGAAATACCTCAAAAAGCAAGCGATTACGTTTTAAAATTAGCAAAACTTGCAAAAGATAGTGATTTAGACGGAGTAGTGGCAAGCGTTTGGGAATCTAAAAAAATAAAAGAAATCTGCGGAGCAGATTTCAAGGTCTTATGCCCCGGCATAAGACCCGAAGGGTCGTTAAAAAATGACCAACAACGCGCGGCTACGCCGCGCAGAGCAATCCAAGAGGGTGCCGATTACTTAGTAATCGGACGAGCCGTTACGGCGGCGGATGACAGGCTTAAGGCGATGAAAATGATTTACGAAGAAATGGCGAATGGTGAACGGTAAACAGATTGCGAAAAACTCCCTAGCAAAGGAGATGCGAGCGGGCAAGTTTCAAAACAATAGGGAGACGGAGCAAAAATCAGCGAGTGCAATAAGGCTAGTAAGCCGATAATTTGAAAAAATTAGTAGAAATTCAAAAAAACATGTAAAGGCGACAACAAAATAAGTAGGTGTAATGGTGAAAAAAAAAGCAATATTATTATTAGAAGACGGAACGATTTACGAAGGAAAATCCTTTGGTGCCGAAGGCACCAACTTCGGAGAATTAGTTTTCAACACATCAATGACAGGTTATCAGGAGATTTTAACCGACCCGTCTTATGCTGGGCAGGTAATAGTTATGACTTATCCTGAAATCGGTAATTATGGGATAAATGACGATGACTTTGAGAGCGAAAAGCCTGCAACGAGAGGGTTTATCGTTAAAAGCTGCAGTGAAATTGATTCGCATTACAAAAGTAGGCAAACTTTGTCTGATTATTTGGCGAAAAACGGAATTGTCGGGATATCAAACATTGATACAAGAACACTTACGAGAAAAATCCGTGAGAACGGTTGTATGAATTGCGTTGTGACGACACAAGAGGTTTCAGAAGAACTTAAAAAAGAACTGTCAGAATATAAAATTGATAAAGATATTGTTTTGAGTGTAACAAGAGCCGATGCAAAGCGCATGCCTAATTCAGGGGTTAAAATGGCGGTTATTGATTACGGAACCAAACAAAATATCCTTGAAAATTTGCACCAAAAAGGTTGCGATTTGACTGTTTTTCCATCGACTGTTACGGCGGACGAACTTTTGAACGGCGGTTTTGATGCGGTATTTTTGTCAAACGGCCCCGGAAACCCTGAAGATGTGACTTACAGCATTGAAACGGTAAAAGAAATTATCGGTAAATTGCCGATTTTCGGGATTTGTCTTGGGCATCAGATTTTGAGCCTTGTTCTGGGGGCAAAGACTTATAAGTTAAAATATGGGCATAGAGGCGGAAACCATCCTGTGATTAACTTACGGACAAATAAAGTAATGATGACGAGTCAAAACCATAGTTATGCGGTAGAAGAATCGACTTTGCCACAAAACGCTGTTGTCACGTACAAGAATTTGAACGACGAAACAATTGAGGGATTAAGCTACCCTGCTTTAAATATAGAAAGCGTACAATTTCACCCTGAAGCGGCTCCTGGGCCGACGGATGCGAATGAAATTTTCGACAGTTGGATAAGTAAATTAGAAAGAGTTAGAGAAGAAAAATGCCAAAAAATACACAGATAAAAAAAGTATTAGTAATCGGCTCAGGTCCGATTGTAATCGGACAAGCTGCCGAGTTTGATTATGCAGGCGTGCAGGCTTGCAGAGCGCTTAAGGAAGAAGGAATTGAGGTAATCTTAGTCAACTCCAATCCCGCAACGATTATGACCGACGAAAGTGTCGCCGATAAAGTTTATATTCAACCGTTAACAGTTGAGGCGCTTGATTATATTATTAAAAAGGAGCGCCCTGACGGGCTGATTGCAAGCCTTGGCGGTCAAACAGGTTTGAATTTAGCGGTAGAATTGAATGACGCAGGGATTTTGGAGAAATATAATGTAAAAGTACTTGGTACAAATATTGATTCAATTAAACAAGCTGAGGATAGAGAACTTTTTAAAAATCTCATGCAAGAAATCGGTGAACCTGTCCCGAAAAGCGAAATAGTTTCGTGTTATGAAGATGCATTGAAATTTGCACAAGAAATCGGGTTTCCTATAATAATAAGACCTGCTTACACTCTAGGTGGTGCGGGCGGTGGGATTGCACAAGACGAAAAAGCTTATGAGGAAATTGTTCATTCGGGGCTTGCGATGAGTCCTATTAATCAAGTTTTGGTGGAAAAAAGTATCGCAGGCTTTAAAGAAGTCGAATACGAGGTAATGAGAGACGGAAACGATACGTGTATAATCGTTTGTAATATGGAAAATATCGACCCGATTGGGATACATACGGGTGACAGCTTTGTCGTTGCACCGTCTCAGACTTTAACAAATAATGAATATCAAATGCTCCGTTCTTCTGCGCTAAAAATTATCCGTGCGTTAAAAATCGAGGGCGGATGTAACGTTCAGTACGCACTTGATACAGTTTCGAACCAATATTATGTAATAGAAGTAAACCCTCGTGTAAGCCGTTCTTCGGCTCTTGCCTCAAAGGCAACAGGCTACCCGATAGCGAGAGTTACAACAAAAATCGCGGTCGGATATAATTTGCACGAAATAAAAAATGCGATTACAGGCAAAACAGTTGCTGCATTTGAACCTTCGATTGACTATGTTGTGACCAAAATTCCGAAATGGCCGTTTGATAAATTTAGTTATGGCGATAGACTTTTAGGTACCAAAATGAAAGCAACAGGCGAAGTCATGGCGATAGGAAGAACTTTTGAAAGTTCGCTTAAAAAAGCCGTAACCTCAACAGAAGATAAAAAAACAGGGCTTTTGAATTACAAGTTCTCAAAACTTGAAACCGAACAACTGCTTTTGGATTTGAGTATCCAGGACGACAGACGGATTTTTAGACTGGCTGAAGCACTTACACGAGGAATTAGCATTGACGAGATTAATAAAATCACCAAAATTGATAAATGGTTTATTCACAAAATAAAAAATCTTGTCGATTTTTCAGAAAATCTTAAAACGGCAGAACTTACGCCTGACTTGTATTTAACGGCAAAAGAAATGGGATTTTTGGATAGAGAAATCGCCCGTTTAACAAAAAAAGAGCTTAATGAAATTGAAAATTTGAGAAAAGAAAACGACATTCATGCTTCGTTTAAGATTGTTGATACATGTGCGGCAGAATTTGAAGCCAAAACGCCTTATTATTATTCGACGTATAACGAAGCATGTGAGATGAAAAAATCAACGGAAAAAGAAACAATCATGGTTCTCGGTTCGGGTCCAATCCGTATCGGGCAGGGGATTGAGTTTGATTATTGCTCGGTTCATGCGGCTTGGGGGATAAAAAATAACGGATACGATTCGGTTATGGTCAATTCCAATCCCGAAACACTAAGTACTGATTTTGACATAGCCGATAGGCTCTATTTTGAACCGATGCACATTGAGAACATAATGAATATTGTCGAAAAAGAAAAACCAAAAGGAGTTTTGGTTCAATTTGGCGGACAAACGGCAATAAATCTAGCAGGACAACTGGAGGAACGTGGAGTAACTATTCTCGGTACCTCGCTTAAATCTACCGATACAACCGAGGACAGAGAACTTTTCGGGAATTTACTCAGAGAATTAAAGATTCCGCAACCGAAAGGCAAGGGCGTAAAAACCCTTGTGGATGCGATTGAAGCGGCAAAAGAAATCGGCTATCCTGTGCTTGTTAGACCTTCGTATGTAATCGGCGGCCGCGGAATGCAGATTGTTCATAATGATGAGGAACTTGTAACTTATATAAACGAGGCGATTAAATTCTCCGATAACATGATTTTAATCGACCAATATATTGAGGGTCATGAAGTTGAACTCGATGCAATTTCTGATGGCATGGAAATTTTAGTCCCGGGGATTAATGAACATATTGAACGCGCAGGCGTCCACTCAGGCGACAGTATAAGCGTTTATCCGGCTCAACATATCGACAAAAAAATTGTTGACAAACTTATGGACTACACAAGAAGAATAGCCAGAAAGCTCAAAATAAAAGGGCTTATGAATATTCAGTTCATAATTAAAGATAATATTCCATATATTATTGAAGTAAACCCGCGCGCGTCAAGAACCGTGCCGATTATGTCTAAGGTTACAAATACGCCGATGGTGGATATTGCAGTAAATGTCATTTTGGGTCGTTCAATTAGGCGCCAAGGCTATAAGCCGGGATTGGTAAAGGAAACTTCTCTAGTGTGCGTGAAAGTTCCTATTTTTTCTTTCCAAAAACTGAATCGAATTGATCCGGCGTTGGCTCCTGAAATGAAATCTACAGGCGAAGTTCTAGGTATTGATACGACTTATGAAAAAGCTTTGGTAAAGGCGTTTATTGCGGCAGGATATAAATTCCCGATGCCTAAACAAAGAATTTTGGTTTCCCTAAATGACCACTATAAGCAACCTGCACTTGAAGTCGTCAAGGGGTTTTATGAAGCAGGATTTTTGATTATGGCGACTTGGGGCACCCATAAATTCTTGGAAAAAAATGGAATTCCATCAAAAATGATTGGGGAGTTTATGATTGACAAACTCCAAAAGCGTATGAAAGAAGGGCGTTTGGCATTAATAATCAACACTCCTACTCTTGGTAAAGACTCTGAAAGAAGCGGATTTCAAATCAGAACGCTTTCTGAAATGTACGGTTTGCCCTGTTTCACGTCTATTGATACCGCAAGAGCCTTTTTACAAGCGATAAATGCTTATGAGCATAATCCAAAACTAAAATACAAAAGTATAGAGAAGTATCGGAAAAAGAAATTTCTTAGCTGGATAAGACGTTAGATTATAGCATCAAATATTAAAATTACTTAACACAACTTAACATAATAATAATTACCTTTTATATTATTTATACTCTGTTTTTATCTATTAAGTATATAATTTTTATTCGCAAGTCAAAGGTTAAACCCCACAAAACGCTTGTTAACACTGCACTTTAGCTTGTTAGGTTTATTTTTTAAACATCTTCCTAAAAAGGCAATTTACAAAACCAGAATGTTTTTATATAAGGGTAAGGTTATAATGGTTAGTTAAATTTGGTAGGAGTTACAAAATGTCTTTATTGATTTTCGCATATCGAAGACAAGAAATAATCAGACGCAAGAATGAAATGAATTTCAAATTACTGGCATTAGAAAAACAGTTGATGGATTTACACAGCTACTCTGCCAGTATTTCAGACAACACTGTTTCGTTAAGAGACTTGATGGAATCGCCACCATCAATGTTTAACAGAATGTCAATATTCATGGTTCAATCTCATCAATCAGCAGATGCGGGAGCAAGAGAAAAATTCCCGTATATGCAGCAGATGGCGATGTCAACAAATCCTCAATTGGCACAAAATGCCGAATTGAAACAGCAATATGAAAAATCCTTGTATGCAGACTTGTATAAGCAAGGGCGTGAAGAATTCGGCAAACGGGAAGAAAAACTTTTAAATCAACAAGATTTAAAGATACAACAAGCAAAATCAAAACTTGAAACTCAGGTAAAAATGCTAGACTCAGAAGAAACAAAAGTGGCTGAGCAAGAAGATAAAGCCGCCGAAAAATCAGCTCCTAAGTATGTAGCTTAAGTTAACAAATAAATAATTTGTAGAAGTGTGGAAGTGTGGAAGTGGAAGTATTGGGGCTGGCTAAAATTAGTTTTTAGTCAGCCTCTTTATTGTTTTGATTTTGGGCAAAAAAGTTAACAATGGAGGCTGTTGGGGATTTTTTAAGCGTTGATGGTTATTCTGTCAATGTTATACCCTCATCTATGCACTTGTATAACAGGAGGGTTCTTTTTTTAACCCCTATTTTCATGACCTTAAATTTTTAGGCTTAATGCACTTGCCCTGCCTGCAACTCGGTTCTTGCGAAAAGTCCATGAAATACGCTCATTACTTAATTTCCAAGATGCTCGAAACTTTAAATTCAGGCGGAACAACCCTTTCAGGCACTCTTTTTCACGTCATCCTGAATTCATTTCAGGATCTACCCAACGTAATTCACTGGAAAGATGCTGAACTGTCCATAATAAATTCAAAGGGTTAAAACCCACTCAAATTGCAATTGATTAGAACTTTTGAACAAAACATGAATACTCATGAACCAACAAAAGTATTACCCACAATTTACACACAGAAATATTGAACAAAAATTGTATCATAACTTAGGCATTTTTTTTACTCTAAATGTTTTTATATAAATAGGATATTTATAGGGGATTTATTTTGGTTGATAAAATTAATGAAAATGGCTTTTTAACTGGTGTTCAAAAGCCACAGCAAAAGAATAAATATATTGCAATTGTGGATGATTTTAAGAGAAAAGATATTTGCATAGATTTTGATTTTACGCCTGATGTTTCACATGGAGAGGTAGTAAAACGTTTTATTCAAGAAGAATTACCACAAGCAGATATTGATACTTTTCAAATTACTAAAACCAATGGTGAAACCTATGCACCCGCATTAAAATCAGTTTTGGACGAAATTCAAAAAGGTCGTAAATATGATGCGTTAAATTTATCAATGAGTGCCCCAGTTAATTTTACTTATACCAATTTGCAATCAATAAAGTATTAATGTATAATAAATCTTGTAAGTAATAATTTACAGGAGGAATTATGCGACCTAAATTACCATTTCCTGATGGAACTGCAGAACAAATGCAAAATTTGTTAGAAAATGTTAA